>JAEEVB010000170.1 GCA_016287065.1 Muribaculaceae bacterium | reverse complement strand
AGCCACAATGGGCTTATTTGGCTTATCATTGATTTTCAGCAACTTATGCTCTAAAGGCAGTAGCCAGTATCCAATGCGAGCACTCAAAACGCCAATGCCTGCACCCATAACCACATCGTGAAGCCAGTGACGCTCGTTATAGAGACGAAGGAAAGCAACAGCGCCAGCCGTCACATAACCAACTATACCATAAGCAGTTCCATATTCAGCCCGCATCAGTTCAGCTCCAGTAAATGCGAGTGCAACATGACCTGAAGGGAAGGATTTGCGGTCGGTCATATCTGGTCGGCGTTCTTTAATGATGTGCTTAAAACCGTAGCCAAGCAATAACATCGATGCATGTGAGGTAGCAGCCACCAGCAACCGGTCACGTGTGTTGTGGCGAGCCTTAATACCTGGAATGAAACCAAGACCCACATAAGCTGCCGAAGGTAAGAAACGCAGGTAATCATCTACATGGGTTTTATGAGAGCCACGCCAATCGGCCATACAGTCGCGCACAGCCTTGTTCACGCCGTTTTTCTCATTGATGGTGCCTAACAAACCAACACCCATCAACACGCTTGGCACAACGACTTGTTTCCACGAGAATCGATCTGCGGCCGACGTCTCAGCCACATCAGGCACAGAACCTTCTTTAACCGATAACGAATCAAAGTCATTTTTGTTTACAAGTGAAATATTCAGCTCGCCACTGAAATCCTCAACCGTCTGAGAATTGAAAATTTGATATTGAATCGATATATCCTGAGAAAATGCATAAGAAATTGTGGAGTCGTTAACCTCATTATGAGCATGAGCAGTTGAATAGCAGAGCAGTAGCGTCAACACAACGCAAAGTGGGTATTGCAAATAGTGCCGTATGTAGATTCGTGTGAACTTCATTACATAATGAGTATTTGTAGTTGGGCATAAATAACTCCAAATAGTTTATTAATAAGGAAAGCATAGCCCAAACTGATTATTTTTAGCAAAAATACACATTATCTTTGATATGACAAAATTGGTGAATTTCAAAACTCCACCATTATTTAATTCTACACGCACTTTTGAATTATAATTTGTATTATGTTAAATAGAACTCACGATACAATATTTTACTTATAAAGCCACCCTATTTACAACTTATGATAAAAAACGTGATTCAATTGGATATTTAAATAGAAATGATTATTTTTGCATAATAAACCTAATACACTTAAAAAATCATATTATGGAACAAGTACAAATACAATGTCCGAACTGTAAAAGCGTTTTGCTAGTAAAAAATACTGATGGTTCGCGTGAACGTGTTGTAAATTGCCCTACCTGTCACACTCCTTTGATGGTTACCTTTAGCGGCATGGGCATGGTTGGAGGTACTCAGCCTGGCCCAATGCCTCAAAATCCTCAAGGTTCACAACCGATGCCTCAGCCCTCATACGGACAAGGCCAACCTAACCCATCTCCCGGGCAAGAGATTAGCCCTAAAAAGAACAATGCTTGGCTCATTGCTCTTCTCTCGGCATTAGTTCTGGCACTAGCCGGAGTACTGATTTGGTTACTTGTGTTCAAGGATAAAGACAAAGCCAGCACCACTTCGACCGAAGGCTCTGCTACTAAAACCGAACAGGTTTCAAGTTCGGCTTCTGGCAATGCTTCGGTTGCTGCCGAAGTCAGCGCATCGGCATCAGTTATTTCAAGTATCAACGATGAAATACCTGAAATCTCTACAGTACCTGTAGCTGAAGAACGTGCATCAAGATCAACAAGCGGCTATTCCCTACCCTACGTTGCCGACGAAGAAACCGATGTGGCTAACCAACTGATTAAGAAACTCAATGCCCACACATTCCTGGACATATCAGACGGGCTTACTGGTACAGACCTCAAATCACTGCGTTCCAAGGACTTATCTAAGGGAGACAGCAAGCAATTGACTGTAGAGGATGCCAATGGCTACCGCTATCAGTTCTTCTTCATGAATTCTAACAAATATGACGGCAAACTCACGGGCGTGGCGGTGAGCCACAAGTGCTATGATGCGCGTCAAGAGTGTATTTCGTTTGATGAATACTTGAAAAATAGCGACGACTTCGACGTGGTTGGCCGCAATATGTATCAAAGTAGTTGGGGCAATTACATCTCACCAGGCTATGCTAAAGGACGACTCTACGTCTATTACTATCTCCCTGGTGCTCCCAGTAAAAATGCGGCTCCACGTAAATAAGTTATAATGAGTGAAATAATGCTATTTCCCAACCTCAAGCCATTGTTTCGTGAATGGAACAATACGCAACCCGTTTTAATAGCTGGTCCATGCAGCGCCGAGAGCGAGATGATGACACTCACCACAGCACAGGCCTTGCACAAGATGGGAATCAAAATCTACAGGGCTGGTGTGTGGAAGCCACGCACCAGTCCCGACAGTTATGCTGGTCCTGGGGGCATAGGATTGAAATGGCTTCAACGAGTTAAGGCTGAAACAGGCATGCTGGTTGCCACTGAAGTGGCCATGGCAAGTCATGTACAAGAAGCACTCGACGCAGGAATTGATATCCTTTGGATTGGTGCTCGAACCACAGCAAACCCATTTGCCGTGCAGGAGATAGCCGACAAACTCGCTGATAGCGGTTCTGATGTGACTGTACTGGTAAAGAACCCAGTAAATCCTGACATTGAACTATGGTTGGGAGCACTGCAACGCTTGTACTATGCAGGTGTACGACGATTAGGGGCCGTACACCGGGGATTCAGCTCGTTTGGACAACATCTTTACAGAAATGAACCTCAATGGCAAATTCCCATTGAACTACAGCGTCGTGCCAGCAACGTACCCATCATTTGCGACCCCTCGCACATGGGAGGCAAAACCGAATTGATTGCCCCCCTATCCCAGCAAGCGCTCGACATGGGTTTCGATGGACTCATGATCGAATGCCACTGTTGCCCAGTGCAAGCCTTGAGCGACAAGGAACAACAACTGTCTCCGGCTGAACTGCAACAGGTACTCAATGCACTGGTTGTGCGCAACCGCCATCAGCCCAGCGATGAATTGGCCGCTCTGCGACGGCTCATCGACCAATGTGATGACGAACTCATTGAGGTTCTGAACCGTCGAATGGAATTGTGCCGACAAATAGGCAATCTGAAGAAATCGCAGAATATGACGGTTGTTCAGACGCGTCGTTACGATGAGATATTGGAACGACGCATGCGGCAAGCACAAGAGTTAGGAATGGATCCTGCCTTTATGCAATCGGTGATGCAGGTAATTCATGAAGAGGCGGTGCGTGAACAAGTGGATATTCTTCGGGCAAAGAAATAAGACTCGATATACTATTGTTCCTAAAAAGAACTCATAAAAAGTGGTTTAGAACACGCTGTTGTCAAAAAAGGACACAAAAGAGGTATAACAAGGAATTTAGGGGGTTAAAAACTTGCCTAAATCACACATTTTTTGCAACTTTGCAGACTAATTTGTAAAAAGTACTTTTTTGATATGAAAATAACTGCTCAACAGTTGGCCTCGCTTGTGCAAGGTACCGTAGAAGGCGATGGCTCAGCTGTGATTGTGAACTATGCTAAGATTGAAGAAGCCGAACAAGGCTGTCTCACTTTTCTGGCCAATCCTAAATACACTCACTTCATTTATACAACTAAAGCATCGGCTGTACTGGTGCGCAACGATTTCGTTCCTGAAAAGCCCGTGAACACTACACTCATTCGAGTAGAGGATCCTTATGCTACCCTCGCCCACTTGCTGAACTACGTGAACAATATGCAGCAAGAGTCAAAACGTGGCGTTGAACAACCGAGCTTTGTGGCCGAAGGTGTGTCGCTGCCTGAAGACTGCTATGTGGGTGCCTTTGCCTATGTTGGCAAGAACGTGAAAATTGGCAAGAATGTGAAGATCTATCCCCAGGTATACATTGGCGACAATGTGGAACTTGGCGACGACGTGACACTCTATCCTGGAGTGAAAGTGTATCACGGTTGCAAAATTGGCAACCGTTGCATTGTGCAGGCTGGTGCAGTGATAGGTGGCGATGGATTCGGTTTTGCTCCTCAGCCCGACGGCAGCTATGAGAAGATTGCGCAGGTGGGCATTGTGATTCTTGAGGACGACGTGGAAGTGGGTGCCAACACTACCATCGATCGTGCCACTATGGGTGCCACCGTCATAAAACGTGGCGTGAAGCTCGACAATCTTATTCAGGTGGCTCACAATGTAGAGATTGGCGAGAACACTGTGATGGCTGCCCAGGTAGGCATCGCTGGTTCTACTAAGATTGGCAAGAACAACATGATAGGTGGTCAGGTGGG
Source organism: Muribaculaceae bacterium (assembly GCA_016287065.1). Taxonomy (GTDB): domain Bacteria; phylum Bacteroidota; class Bacteroidia; order Bacteroidales; family Muribaculaceae; genus Sodaliphilus. The sequence continues at coordinate 1,023 of JAEEVB010000170.1, read as the reverse complement.
CTTTGCAGGTCACATCACTTTAGGTGACTATAACGGCATTGGAGCCCAAACGGGTGTGCCTAATAGCGTGGGCGACAAGCAGCGCTTGCTGGGCGCTCCTGCCATCAGCGCTCTGGAGTTTGCCCGTCAACAGGTGTATTTGAAACGCCTTCCCGAGATGGCAGCCGATATCAAAAAGCTCAAGAAACTCATTCAAGATACAAACAAATAAAATCTGATAACAAATCACTCAAATCATATAATGAAACAATTCACATTAAAAGAAGCGTTTACGGTGTGTGGCAAAGGACTTCACACAGGCCTTGAAATTACCGCCACATTCAAACCTGCTGAAGTGAACACGGGCTATGTGTTCAAGCGCATTGACCTTGATGGTGCTCCCACTGTTGAAGGTCTTGCCGAGAACGTGGTTGAAACGCAGCGTGGCACAGTGATTGCCAGCAAAAGCAACAAGGAAGTGCGTGTAAGCACCATCGAGCACGCCATGGCTGCCCTCTATGCTATGGGTGTTGACAACTGCGAGATTGAAGTCAATGCTCCAGAGCTGCCCATCCTCGACGGCAGCGCCATCATTTACTGCAACAAGATTGAAGAAGTAGGCTTGAAAGAGCAAGACGCCGATAAAGAATATTATGTGGTGAAACAGCGCATCAAGGTTGTCGACGAGCAAACGGGTTCATCGCTCATCGTGTTGCCCGAAGATGATTTCTCAATCGACACTATGATTGAATTTGATTCGCCAGTTCTTTCGAATCAGTTTGCGTCACTTACCGATATGAGTAAATTTAAGGACGAGATTGCAGCCAGCCGCACCTTTGTGTTTGTGCGCGAAGTGATGCCATTGCTGCAGATGAACCTCATCAAAGGTGGTGACCTTGACAATGCCATAGTAATCTATGACCAGCCAATGAATCAGGCTGACCTTGACCAGCTTGCCGATGCCATAGGTGTTCCTCACAAGCAGGCCAGTGAACTCGGTTATATCAATAACAAGCCGTTAGTTTACAACAACGAGCCTGCTCG
>JAEEVB010000169.1 GCA_016287065.1 Muribaculaceae bacterium | reverse complement strand
GCTGCGGCATAGCACCCGTTGCTTGCCAAATGCCTTGTGGCAGCTGCGCTGTGGCCTGCTCCAAAAGCATCAAAATTACGATTTTATAACGATTTAAACTACAAAGGAATATGACACAATGGTTTGAGACTAAGGTCAAGTATGACAAGACACTTGAGACGGGGGCTGTGAAGGCAGTGCCCGAAACCTATCTGGTAGACGCCCTGAGCTTCACCGAAGCCGAAGCACGCATCACTCAAGAGATGGAGCCTTATGTTACGGGTGAGTTCTTGGTGACAGCCGTGAAAAAGGTGAAACTCGATGATGTGCTCTATCTGGAAGGCGGCGACCGCTGGTATAAGGTGAAAATCAACATGATCACCATCGACGAGAAGACCGCGGTAGAGAAAAAGACTCCCTCGCTCACGTTGGTGCAGGCTACCACGCTCGAAGATGCGCTCAAGGTATTTCTCAAGAGTATGGAAGGCGTTGCCTTCGATTATGAGGTGGCATCGGTGGTCGAGACTCCTAGTATGGACGTGTTTGCCGCTGATTTGAGCAAGACACTTGCCGACAAGAAGGAGGCCTGACATGCCAATAGCTGACAATATAACCCGACTGCACGGTGAACTGCCTGCGGGCGTGAAACTGGTTGCGGTGTCGAAGTTCCACCCGGTGGAGCGCCTGATGGAAGCCTACGAGGCCGGTCAGCGCATCTTTGGCGAGAATCGCGCCCAGGAACTGGTGGCAAAAGCTCCGCTGTTGCCCGCCGACGTGCAGTGGCACTTCATTGGCAAACTGCAGACCAACAAGGTGCGCATGATCATGCCTCATGTGAGCATGATTCAGAGCATCGATTCGCTGAAGCTGCTGGCGCTGGTCGACAAAGAGGCGGCTCGCATCGACCGCATCGTGGATGTGCTGCTGCAACTGCATGTGGCACAAGAAGAAACCAAGAGCGGCTTCACGGTCGACGAATTGCTCGAGGCCGCCGACGCTGGCCAATTGCAGGGCTTTGAACATGTGCGCCTGCGTGGTGTGATGGGCATGGCCTCGCTCACCGACGACCAGGAGCAGGTGCGACGCGAGTTTGCGCGCATCAAGAGCACTTTTGAGACCCTGCGTGGTGGTGTGCTTGCCGGCTGCGATGGATTCACCGAGGTGAGCATGGGCATGAGCGACGACTGGCCACTGGCAGTGGAGGAGGGCTCGACGATGGTGCGCATTGGCACCGACATTTTCGGTCCTCGAGAATCTTGATTTTAGTGAATTGACGATAGATATTTGTCATTTACGGGAAATATTGCTTATCTTTGTAGTTTGATAAATAAAATTGACTTGTTCTTTACATTCTATAAAGATTTCTATAACTTAAAATTTATATTTGATGGCACAAAAAAAGAAACAATGGGTGGCGATCATCATGATGTTCTTCTTGTTCGCGATGATTGCCTTTGTGACCAACCTTTGCAGCCCGATGGCTGTGATAGTAAAAAACCAATTCCATGCATCGAGCTTTGCAGCTCAGCTGGGTAATGCAGCCAACTTTATCGCTTATCTGGTGATGGGTATCCCAAGCGGTATGTTGCTCCACAAATTGGGATACAAGAAGACGGCTTTGCTCGCCATTGCAATCGGTATTCTCGGCGTATTCATTCAGTACATGAGTGGCTGGGAAGGCATCGAAAGCTTCTGGGTGTATTTGCTGGGTGCATTCATCGCAGGTTTCTGCATGTGCATGCTCAACACCGTTGTTAACCCCATGCTCAACACCATGGGTGGTGGTGGCAACAAGGGTAACCAGCTGGTGCAGTTTGGTGGCGTGTGCAACTCTCTGGCAGCTGTGGCAGTGACCATTATCATGGGTTCGCTCATTGCCGATGCAGCTCATGCAGCCATTGAGGACGCTACCCCTGCCCTTATGATTGCTCTGATCATATTTGCCGTGGCATTTGTGGTGCTTCTCTTCACAAAGATTGAAGAGCCTGTGATGGAGGAAGAAGACGAGGCCAAGAAGGCTGAGCCTGCGAAGATTAGCGGTGCTTTGAAGTATAGGCACTTCACACTGGGTATTATTGCCATTTTCCTGTATCTGGGTCTTGAAGTGGGACCTCCCACCTATGCACTGCAGTATCTCACTGCGGATACCGAAGAGATGATTGCCAAGAAAGAGGCTGTCCTGAACGAGTACAAAGACAAGGCTCCGATGGATGCTGCTATTGCCTATCATCAGCTCTCGCCAAGTTTTGAGTCGATTATGTCGAAGAAGGGTACTGCAGGCTTGAGCCGTGCCGACTCGCTGGCAATCGTAGACCTTGAGGAAGACATTGCCTCGACCGCCGAGAAGATCGAGTCCGGTCAGCTGACTCCTGCTAAGGTAAAAGCCCAAGAACCTGGTGTGATGATGAACGCGACCATTGCCGGCGGCATTGTGGCCATCTACTGGTTCCTGATGCTCATTGGCCGACTGCTTGGTGGCATTATCGGCGGTAAGGTGAGCAGTCGCAAGCAAGTCTCGTTCTGCGCAACGATGGCCATCATCTTTGTGCTATTGGGCATCTTGCTGCCTAAAGACCTCACCTTCAATATGCCAGGTATTGACTGGAGCACCATGTCGGTTGTTTGGGGCCAAACCCCTGTGGGCATTATCTTCATCGTTTTGGTGGGTCTCTTCACTTCGGTGATGTGGGGTGGTATATTCAACATGTCAGTCGAGGGCCTTGGCAAGTACACGAGTCTGGCATCGGGTCTGTTCATGACCATGGTGTTCGGTGGTGGTATCTTGGTTCCCTTCCAAGGTTTTGTTGCTGATATGTTTAACTCCTATATGATTAGCTATGTGGTGGTAATCTTCTGCGCAGCTTACATCTTGTTCTATGCACTGGTGGGTAGCCGCGTGTCGAAGAAGGTGAAGGCAGAGGCCGAATAACCTCTAATCAGACCTCAAGAAACAGGGCGGTTGTCATAAGTATGTTGGCAACCGCCTTTTTTATGGCACAAAAATGGAAAAAAGGGGGCCGAAAAGTTGCAGGGTTGCAAAAAAAGCAGTAATTTCGTAAAGAAAATGAGGGGCTATGGCGACATGGGTTGCCCAAAAGCCCCGTCAGAGACGTGAAAACCTATAAAACCAATCAATAATAAACCTTGAAACAAACAGATTATGACTGACAAAGCATTGATGAAACGAACAGCCGACAACATCAGGATTCTGGCGGCAACGATGGTTGAGACAGCAAAATCGGGTCATCCCGGTGGCGCTATGGGCGGTGCCGACTTTGTGTCGGTGCTGTATTTTAAGCATCTGCTCGAAGATCCCGACATGCCCAACTGGTTTGTCCGTGACCGATTTTTCCTTGATCCGGGCCACATGTCGCCCATGCTCTACTCGGTGCTGTATCTCACGGGTCGCTACCATGTCGACGACATCAAGCAATTCCGCAAGTGGGGCAGCGTGACGCCTGGTCATCCAGAGCTGGATGTGGCGCATGGTGTGGAGAACACCTCGGGTCCGTTGGGTCAAGGCCATGTGATGGCTGTGGGTTGCGCCATAGCCGAACGCTTCTTGGTGGCTCGTTTTGGAGAGGAGTTTGCTCATAAGACCTATGCCTTCATCAGCGATGGTGGCATACAGGAGGGCATCTCGCAGGAGGCTGCCCGCATAGCCGGTCACCTGGGGCTTAGCAATCTGATCATGTTCTACGACAGCAACCGCGTGCAGCTCTCCACCAACTGCGATGCTGTGAGCAACGAGGACACTGCCATGAAGTATCGCGCGTGGAACTGGAATGTGATTGAGATTGACGGTACCGATGCCGATGCCATCGACTCTGCTCTTGAGGCAGCAAAGAACGAGCAGGAGCGCCCCACGCTCATCATTGGGCGCACCATTATGGGCTGTGGCTGCGTGACGGCCGATGGCGAGAACTTCGAAGGCAAGTGCAGCACGCATGGCAACCCGCTGAGCAAATCGGGCGCTGACTATGCCAAGACCATCGAGAACCTGGGTGGCAATGTAGAGAATCCCTGGGCCGTGTTCCCCGAGGTGTCGCAACTGTATCGTGACCGTACAAGCCGCTTGCGCTTGGCTGTCAAGGAACGTGAAGCCAAACTGAATGCTTGGCGTGCCGCTAATCCCGATAAGGCTAAAGAGCTTGAGCGCTATATAAATGGAGAATTGCCTGAAATTGACTATGCTGCCATCGCACATAAGCCCGACATCGCTACCCGTGCCTCGTCGGCCGATGTGCTCGCTGAACTGGCTCGCAAAGTGGGCAATATGATTGTCTCGAGTGCTGACCTTGCCAATAGCGACAAGACCGACGGCTTCTTGAAGCAGACCACCGCCTTCACACGTGGCGACTTCAGCGGCGCCTTCCTGCATGCAGGTGTGTCGGAACTGGCGATGGCCGCCATTATCAATGGTATTGCACTGCACGGTGGTGTGATTGGTGCTTGCGGCACCTTCTTCGTGTTCAGCGACTACATGAAACCCGCTGCCCGCATTGCTGCTTTGATGGAACTGCCTGTGAAGTACATTTGGACCCACGACGCCTTTAGGGTGGGAGAGGATGGCCCAACCCACGAGCCTGTGGAGCAGGAAGCCCAAATCAGGCTTATGGAAGAACTCAAGAACCACAGCGGCCGAAACAGTATGCTGGTGCTCCGTCCTGCCGACAGTGCCGAGACCACAGTGGCCTGGAAGATGGCGATGGAGAACCAGTTGACTCCGACTGCCTTGATTCTGTCGCGCCAGAATGTGAAGGACTTGCCCGCTATGTGCGGCGAGGGCTATGCTGCCCGTTACAATGAGGCACTGCAGGCCGAGAAAGGTGCTTACATTATATATAAAGATGAGAAACCAGATGTTGTGCTGGTGGGTAATGGTTCGGAGGTGGCTACCTTGTTCGATGCTGCCCGTCTGCTCAAGGAGGAGTGCGGACTGCAGTTCCAGATTGTATCGGCTCCCTCGATTGGCGTATTCATGAATCAGGATAAAGGTTATCGCAACGAGGTAATTCCTGCTGATGTGCCAGCCTTTGGTCTGACGGCTGGATTGCCCTCTACATTGCAGCGCCTGATTCCGAATGGCACAGTGTTTGGACTTGACCACTTTGGAGCCTCTGCGCCCTACACGGTTTTGGACGAAAAATTCGGTTTTACGCCCGAAAAAGTGGCTTTGGAGGTGAAAAAAGTGGCGAAAGTGTAAAAAAATCAAGAAAAAACGCACTTTTTTTAGTGGAAAGTGCAAATGTTTCAAAAAAAAGATATATATTTGCACCGTATTTTGTGTAATTACGATTTAATTTAATTGTTTTATAATACTAACAAAAAACGTAAGTCTATGAAAAAGATTA
>JAEEVB010000168.1 GCA_016287065.1 Muribaculaceae bacterium | reverse complement strand
AGTTTCTTCTTGCGGCTTCTCTTCGGGTTCGTTATACGATTCGAAGTAGTCTTTAAATTCGTCGTCCATCATATCGGTGTTATTGTTGAGGGTTCTCGATTTCTGTTGCTATTTTCACTTTGCCGCTGGCTATGCGGCGACGATCAATCTCCATGTAGATGAAGGCGTAGATGCCCAGCACGATGAGCAGCAGTGTCTGGATGCCCCACACCACCCAGGCAAACGCCGAGGCCTCGGGGTTGTAGGGGTTGGTAAGCGGCAGCGAACCCACGCCATAAATGGCGAGACCAAACATGATGGCATATTGCCACGGCCCCATGCCGCCGTTTGAGGGCACCGCCATGCCTATGCTGCTCAGCACAAACAGTACCAGAATGGATATCACACCCAGGTCCTTGGTGCAGTTGAAGGCAAACGAGGCAAGATACAATTGTAGGAAGTAACATCCCCAGATGAGGATGGTGTAGAACAAAAACCACCATTTACCCTTCATCTTGGTTATCGAGTAAAAGCCTTCCCACAGGTTACGCACAATGCCTTGCAACTTTTTCACCACCTTGTTCTGCGACTTGGTGCGATATAGCCACACGAGTGCTGCAACGCCGAGCAAGCCCAGCACCACAATCACCCAGAACCACCAGGTGGTGAACATTGAACCGGCCTCGCCCGAATCATTACGCTGACTCATGAACTTCATGAAGGCATCCTGAGCCAGGAAAAAGGTGACCACTGTGAGCAACAGCACCGTCACGGTGTCGCTCAGGCGATCGCCCACCATCGAGCCAAGCACCTTGGTGAAGGGAACTTTCTCGCGATTGGCAATGTAGCCACTGCGCCACACCTCGCCCAGACGAGGCACAAGCAGATTTACAAAATAGGTGCCGAAAATAGAGTTGATGATGGCACTCAGTGGAGGGTGCACATCTATGGCCCTCAACTGCAGTCTCCATCGCAGAGCCCTGAAGATGTGGCTGAAAATGCTCACCACAATCACGGGCACAAACCACCACCAGTTAACGTCTTCACGCACACTCTTGGCAATGGCATCCATATCGACGTTGGCATAGAAAAAATACGCCAACCCCAAGCTTATGACTACGGGAATACCAAATTTCAGCAGTATAGATAGCAGTTTTTTCACTAAAATCAGCAATATAAAATTAAAAAAACACTAACTTTGTAGGCTAAGCGCACCACAAGGTGTTGCTTTGGGTGTAGCAAAGGTAATTGTTTTTCTTCGTTTCACCACTAAATTGAACCATTTTTTTAGCATATCACCCGTTGAGATGCTTGAATGTTTGAACCGCTATGCGACAAGTTAGAGCGAAAAAGGCTTTAGGACAGCACTTCCTCACCGACCTCTCGGTGGCCGAGCGCATTGCGCTCACGGTAAGTGAATACAAGGAACTGCCTCTCGTCGAGGTGGGTCCCGGCATGGGCGTGCTCACGCAGTTCCTGCTGCAGAACGGGCACGACCTGAAGGTGGTCGAACTCGACACAGAGAGTGTCAATTACCTGAGCCAGTGCTATCCGCAACTCGCCGGACGCATCGTCGAGGCCGACTTCCTGAAACTCGACCTTGCCCAGCTGACTGGGCAGCAACAGTTTGTGGTGATAGGCAATTACCCCTACAACATCTCGTCGCAAATCCTGTTTAAAGTGCTCGATTACAAAGACCAGGTGGTGTGCTGCAGCGGCATGTTCCAGCGCGAGGTGGCACAACGCATCGCCGCACCTCCGGGCAGCAAGACCTACGGTATACTATCGGTATTGCTCCAGGCATGGTACGACATCGAGTATCTGTTCACCGTCGACGAGCACGTGTTCAACCCGCCGCCCAAGGTCAAGTCGGGCGTCATCAAGCTCGTGCGCAATGGTGTGAAGCAACTCGACTGCAACGAACGCCTGTTCAAGACTATCGTGAAGACCTCGTTCGGACAACGGCGCAAGACCCTCCGAAACTCATTGCGGTCACTGCTTCCCAAAGATTCACCAGCGCTTGAGGGTGACATCTTCCGACAACGCCCAGAACAACTTTCAGTGAGTGATTTTATCCAATTGACCAACATCGTATCAGCCGAAAACAACAAGTCGTCATGAAAGAATTTAACGAAGAATACATAGAAAAACTGAACGATATCATCGACCAGAAGGACGAGGCTGCACTGAAACTTGAAATCAAGGACATGCACCCCGCCGACATCGCCGAACTGGTCGAAGACCTCGACACCGACGAGGCGCTGTTCCTGCTACGCCTGGTCGACGAGGAGGTGGCGGCCGACGTGCTCATCGAACTCGACGAAGATCAGCGTCACGACCTGCTCGAGCAGATGCCCAACGAGTCCATCGCTCGCAAACTGGAGCTGATGGATGCCAACGACGCCGTCGACGTGATTCAGGAACTCGACGAGGAAGACCGCGAAGATGTGATCAAGCACATCGACGATGTGGAGCAGGCGGGCGATATCGTCGACCTGCTGCAATATGGCGAGGACACCGCCGGCGGTCACATGTCCACCGAGATGATTGTGGTGCAGGAAAACATGTCAATGCCCGACTGCATCAAGGCCATGCGCGAACAGGCCGAGGATATGGACGAGATCTATAACATCTACGTGGTCGACGAAGATAACCGCCTGAAAGGCATTTTCCCGCTCAAGAAGACCATTACCAACCCCTCGGCTTCCAAAATCAAGCATGTGATGGAACCCAACCCCATCTCGGTGAAGACCGACACACCCATCGAGGATGTGGCACTCGACTTCGAGAAATACGACCTTGTGGCCATGCCCGTGGTCGACTCCATTGGACGCCTCGTGGGACGCATCACCGTCGACGACATCATGGACGAGGTGCGTGAGCAGAGCGAACGCGACTACCAGTTGGCATCTGGTATCGCCGGCGACATCGAGACGGGCGACAGCGTGTGGACACAGGTCAAGGCACGCATCCCCTGGCTCTTCATCGGCATCGTGGGCGGTATTGCCAACGCCCTGATTCTGGATGGCGATTCCGACAGCACTTCGTGGCAGACGGTGCTGCCTGGCATGGCACTGTTCATCCCACTCATTGGCGGCACAGGCGGTAATGTGGGAACCCAGTCGAGCGCTATCGTGGTGCAAGGTCTCGCCAATGGTAGCCTTGAATTGAAAAATGCCGGCAAGCACATTCTCAAGGAGTTAGGCGTGGCACTCATCAATGCCACCATCATAGCAGGTCTGGTATTGCTCTACAACCTCATCTGGCCCGCCGACGACAATGTGCAGAAGGCGCAAATCACCACCATGGCTGTCACCATCTCGCTCTTTGGCGTGGTGCTGTTTGCCTCGGTCTTCGGCACTTTCGTTCCCATCATGCTCGAGAAGTTGAAGATCGACCCGGCCATTGCCACCGGCCCCTTTGTCACGGTGACCAACGACATCGTGGGCATGATTATCTACATGGTGGTGAGTTCAACGCTCATCAGCATGTTCCTCGGTTAGCTTAACAGAAAAAAATTAATAATATACCATCATCATGAACAAAGTCATTATTATAGGTTGCGGTGGAGTAGGCACCGTGTGTGCGCACAAATGCGCCCAATACCCCGAAGTCTTTAACGAGATTGTCATCGCTTCACGCACCAAGAGCAAATGCGATGCCGTGGCCAAAGCCATTGGCAAACCCAACGTCACCACCGACCAGGTCGACGCCGACAGTGTCGATGAACTCGTGGCACTCTTCAACCGCCACCACCCCAACCTGGTCATCAACCTCGCCCTGCCCTATCAAGACCTCACCATCATGGAGGCCTGCCTGCAGTGCGGCGTGAACTACCTCGACACCGCCAACTACGAGCCACGCGACGAGGCTCACTTCGAGTACAGCTGGCAATGGGCCTACCGCGAACGCTTCGAGAAGGCTGGTCTGACAGCCATTCTGGGCTGCGGCTTCGACCCAGGTGTGAGCGGCATCTACACTGCCTATGCCGCCAAGCATCACTTCAAGGAGATGCACTACCTCGACATCGTTGACTGCAACGCCGGCAATCACGGCAAGGCTTTCGCCACCAACTTCAATCCCGAAATCAACATCCGCGAAATCACCCAGAAGGGGCGTTACTACCAGGATGGCAAATGGATTGAGACCGGTGCGCTCGAAATCCACCAGCCGCTCACCTATCCCGAAATCGGGCCGCGTGAGAGTTACCTCATGTATCACGAGGAACTGGAGTCGCTGGTTATCAACTTCCCCACCATCAAACGGGCTCGTTTCTGGATGACATTTGGTCAGGAATACCTCACCCACCTGCGTGTGATTCAAGACATTGGCATGGCGCGCATCGACCCCATCATCTACAACGGCATGGAGATTGTGCCTCTGCAGTTCCTCAAAGCGGTGCTGCCCAACCCGCAAGACCTGGGCGAGAACTACACTGGCCAGACGAGCATCGGTTGCCGCATCAGTGGTATCGACAAGCAGGGTAACCCGCTCACCTACTACATCTACAACAACTGCGACCACCACAAGGCCTACGAGGAAACCGGCATGCAGGCCGTGAGCTACACCACCGGCGTGCCCGCCATGACGGGTGCCATGATGTTCCTCAAGGGACTCTGGGTGAAACCCGGCGTGCACAATGTAGAGGAATTCGATCCCGATCCATTCCTCGACCAAGTAGCCGAGGCCGGTCTGCCCTGGCACGAAATCTTCAACGAAGACCTCGAACTCTAACTCAACACAACCGCATCACGAAACAGGGGGAACATCACAGTGGCCCCTGTTTCATTTTATCCCCGTTTGCAATGAGGTGGAATCAGTCAACACTCGTTAAGCCCGTCATCAAGGAATTTCCCTTCTTTGTTCTCTTCGCCTTTGCCCTTGCGATGGGGGCGTTGGCCGATATGTTTCACATTTGTGACATTGAAGACCTCACTCCGCGCTATGTCTTTGGGCTGACTTGCCGCTTTATGGGCGGCATTGCAGTGGCGCTGACGCTTGCCTACGGTGCTTCGTGCATCATTGCCGCCACCCCACGCCGATGGATTAAATATGCTTTTTACACCATTGCAACCATTGCATTGGGCACATTTCTTTTCATCTGGTTCAACTTTGGCACACGGCTCACGCCCGAAATCCTGAACATCGTCTTTGAGACCGACCTGAACGAGACCACCGAGTTCTGGGCCACCTTCGGCACATCGCCAGGCACAATGGTTGCTCTGGCAGGCATGCTTGGCTATATCGCCACAATCCGCATTGCCGAGTGGCGGTGGGCACAACGGCAGCATCATGCCTTCACTTCCAAGACCCGTAACATCTTGGCTTCGTGCGCTATCGTGGCGTGCATCGGCTACGCGGTTGTGTTCTGGCTGATAGCAAT
>JAEEVB010000167.1 GCA_016287065.1 Muribaculaceae bacterium | reverse complement strand
CAGAGGTGCAGGGCCGATTAAAAAAGGTCAGACTCTATGAGTTCCTGCGTGAGCCGCTGATTGAGAGGTTTGGCCAGGAGTGGTACGATGAACTGGTGATTAACTGCGAGGTGTATATCAAGACTTATCTGGAGGATTAAGGTCGATTCCCAATAGTTTTGCAATCAAATAATAATCAAGATAATGAAAAAGACTCTATTGATAACATTGCTGGCACTATGGACACAGGTTGTGCTTGGGCAAGACGATACCTTTTGGCTGGGAGCCGACATAAGCGGTACTACCGAGATGGAAGCACATGGAGTACAACTGTATAATGCGGCTGGCGAGCCTCGTGAGAATACTGCCCTGATGAAAGAGCTAGGGCTGAATGCAGTGCGGTTGCGCGTGTGGGTGAACCCGAAGCATGGCTTCAGCAGCAAGGAAGATGTGCTGGTGATGGCCAAGCGTGCCCAAAACCTGGGGATGGCAATTATGATTGATTTCCACTATAGCGACTGGTGGGCCGATCCTGGAAAGCAAAATATACCTGCGCAGTGGAAGCACATGAATTACAAACAGATGTGTAAGGCCCTTGCCAGACACACCCGCGAAACACTTGAATTGCTGAAGCATAACGGCATCGATGTGAAGTGGGTGCAGGTGGGTAATGAAACCACTAACGGTTTCTTATGGCCTATGGGTGAAGCTACAACCAATATGGCTCAATATGCCGGCCTGACTCAGGCTGGTTATGAAGCAGTGAAGCAGGTGTATCCCGATGCTATTGTGATTGTGCATCTTGACGCCGGCAGTGATGCCCGGCGGTATAACTTTATCTTTGATGGACTGGTGAAGTATGGGGCCAAGTTCGACATGATAGGCATGAGCCTTTACCCCTATTGGGATATGAAAGCTGGCCTTGAGGTTGACTATCAAGGAACGATTGAGCATTGTGTGGCTAACATAAAGGCACTCAATAAGAAATATGGTTGTGAACTGATGCTTGTAGAGGCAGGGGTAGAGTCGGCCAAACCCGTTGAGGGCAAACGCATCATGGCCGAGATGATAGAGGCGATGAAGACTCGCACCGATGGCCACTGCCACGGAGTGTTCTACTGGGCGCCTGAGGCCGAAGGCTATTATCCGCTGGGTGCGTTTAAAGACCACAAGCCCACCGCCATCATGGAAGCCTTTACCGAGGCAGCTTACTCTGCCAATTCGTTGTAATTTGCATGCTCAGAGTTTATTAGCTCCAACTTGCCGTTGTGCCATTCATAGGTGCTGATCTCCACATCGTTGTCGAGTCGCCAAATACCCACTATGTGCTTCTCGGCTGGATAGACTTCAGGGCTATTGATTTGATCGTAGCCCTCCACTTCCTCTTTTAAGAAGCAATGCGTTTTCTGGTCCCACAGGAAAGCCGTGTAGGTAAAGTTGCCGAACATGTTCACTGGTCCGTTGCACACCTGCAAGTCGGGATAACCATCAAAATTGATGTCTTTTTCCAATATCTCGCCAAATCCATACCATTGGGCGGTGTCAAGCGGCTCTGCCCACACCGAGCGTACCTCGGTTTGCCCCATAGCATCGGTGATGAACAAGAGAATGCTATCGGCTTGACACCAATGGTCGTCATCTTCATCACAGGATTGTAGCACTTGGGTGCGGAATGTGAAATCACTGCGTTCTGGCACATGCTGACGCGCTATTGCGGGCAATGCGATGCTGATGGCCAAAGCCCACATGATTGCCAATACAGACTGTTTCATGACAGTTATGTCTTCATTAAAAATGGTTATTTCTCAAACTCTTGTGCTACCAGTTCGAGATTCTCGATAATGGGCAGCTGTTGTGGACAGCGACTCTCGCACTGACCGCACTTGAGGCATTCGCTAGCCTTGCTGTGGGTTTCGCAAAGTAGCTGATATTTGTTGATGGGTTCCATCCATCGTTGTCCGTCGCCAAACTGCTTGACTGTGTTATAGAGTGCAAAATACTCGGGAATGGCGATGTCCATGGGGCAACCGTTGGTGCAGTAGTGGCAAGCAGTGCAAGGAATGCCTTTCGACTCTTTAATGATGGTTGCGGCAGTGTCGATGGCTTCCTTTTCCTGTTCGTTGAGCGGAACGAAATCTTGCATAAACGATGTGTTATCATCGACTTGTTTCAGGTTGCTCATGCCGCTGAGTACCATAAAGATATTGGGCAAAGATGCCGTGTATCTCACGGCCCACGAGGCGATGCTCATGTCGGGATTGATGCTGCGGAATAGCTTATCCACTTTCTCGGGAACGTTGGCGAGTGCTCCGCCTTTTACCGGTTCCATGACAATGATGGGTTTGCCATAGCGGGTGCATATCTCGTGGCATTTGGCGGCATTAACTCTGGGGCTGTCCCAATCGATGTAGTTGAGCTGGAGCTGAACAAACTCAGTTTCGGGGTGTTCGGTAAGCACTTTCTCGAGCAAGTCGGGGTCGTCGTGGAACGAGAACCCCATGTGGCGTACTTTGCCTTCCTGTTTCATGTGTGAGATGAACGAGAAAACGTCGTACTGCTGAATTTTCTCGTAGTAGCTCTTGTTGATAGCATGGAGCCAGTAGTAGTCGAAGTATTCCACACCACAGCGTTCGAGTTGCTGGTTAAAGATGCGTGGCAGGTCGTCGGCCGAGTTGACTTCCCATATGGGAAACTTGTCGGTGACGGTGAAAGCTTCACGAGGATATCGTTTGACTACAGCTTCGCGCAACGTGGTTTCGCTGTGTCCGTCGTGATAACCGTAGGCTGTATCGAAGTAGGTGAAACCGCGCTCAATAAACAGATCAATCATGGGAATGACCTGTTCAATGTCGATGGAGCTCTTGTCGTCGTTGTTGAGCAGCGGCAATCGCATGAGCCCGAAACCGAGTTTTTTCATGACTGTGGCTTATTTTTTGAGGACGTACTTCAGGAGCAGGTATCCACCCACAATCTGGAGCAGCATGCCTGGGATGCCTATGCGGAAGTCTTGCACGGCAGCCATAAAGTCGGCTTTGATGGCCCACTCGATAGCGCATCCAACCACCTGATACAGTAGAACCACTGCAATGAGCGTGAGCAGGGTCACTTTCTGGGTCTTGTGTGCCACAAAGGCAGCGGCCGATGCGAGCAAAACACCCTTGATGATGATGACGGGAACGCCAGCCATAGGGGGCATGCCGAAAAGCAAGGAGTTGATGAGTGGCGACAGTAAAGCTGTGAGCAGGCCCACTTTTAACCCATATTTATAGGCACCGATTAGGGTGAAGAAATAGATAGGCAGCATGATGAGCCCCCCCTTAGGGAAAAGGTGGCAAAGCTGTGGAAGCACAATGTTGCCCACAATGAACAGTAGGGCAAACACATAGGTGCGGGTATCTCGCAAAGAAAGCGAATAGAGTTTTACGTTGGAAGCGGTTTCCATAATAGAAATGGTTATAAGTATTGTTTATATGCTTTTATAGAATCAGTCATCGGAACCAAAGAGAGGATCTTCTGGCATCACCATGACGGGAGCCGTCTGGTAGGCCTTCATGATGCGCTCGGGAACATATTTGTTGTCGACTACAAGACGGAAGGAGTATTCATTGAACCAATCGTTAGTCATGATGATGTAGCCTTTTTGTCCGCTGTCGGTGCCCCAGGAATTCTCAACTTTCCATTTCACGGGTTTGCCGTTCTCGTCAAGGTCTACAGCGCAGAGCGTCATGGCGTGGGTCGAGCCGCTGTCGAAGGTGGCAATGCGGTCGGCTTTGTTCATGGGGAAGGTGGTTGAGAACAAAGTGGCGTAGTCGTAGTTGTCGAGCGAGAGATAGCCCACACTGCGGTTGAGCTGTTTGCCCACGTCATAGCTCGAGTAGAGTTTGGTAGAGTCTTTGAGTGAGGCAATGGCCATCTCAGCTATGTCTTCCATGGGCAGGTTCACATAGCGCCAGTTGTGTCCGTCGTAGGTGTGTCGGTCAAGTTCCACTTCATAGGTTTTGTAGTAGGGGCGGCGCGGGTCGTTCATTGCCATGATGAAGGTGCCATTGATGGGCCCGCCTTGAGTTTCGCGGTAAAATTCGAGTGGGGTATAGGTCTTGGCCGGTCCCACGGGTTTGCCTTTCTTGTCGCGGAAGGTGTAGGTGAACTCTTTGATGGGTTCGCCCAGGATGAGCGACAGCATGCTGTAGATGGTGCCAAGCATCTCGGTCTTGCGCTGCTTGATGGCGCTGGCCGATTTCTTGTTAGCTACCATCGAGCGCAGTTCGAGGCCGAATTCACGCAATTTAGAACCGATAATCTGACGCATTTTAGCTGTGCGCTCGGCCGAGAAAGTCTCGGGTTGAGCCTCCATGGGTACCAATCCATATTTCTCTGCAAGGTCGGCTGCACCGCAAAAAGTTCCACCATCGTTGATGGGGTGCTTGAAGAAGAATTGAACACGCTGGTCGTCGATGGGCTTGTTGGCACAGTCGATCACGCCTTGCAGCATGAGGTTGGCTTTCTCGAGCTGGTCGTAGAAAAATAGATAGTTGTGTGAGTATTCAACCCTGATGGAGTCGCCATGCTTGCGTGCAAAGTTGGCACGGAACACATTGAAACTGGAGTACATCCAGCAGCGTCCGCTTTGGCGCTGGTTGTGAATGCTTTGAGTGGGAGTCTCAATGCTGAAGTGTGTGTCGTTGACCTTGAGGTTGCGATAATTTTGTGCAAGGTCGTCGATGGAGTTAGCCGCCATAGCGTTGCGCACGGCAGGATGGATGGTGGCAGCTGCCGACTTCTGTATTTGCTGAAGCATCTGTGTGTCGATGCCGCCTTGTGAGCGATTTTGTGCGCTCGCCGTCATGGCAGCCACGAGAGTAAAAGCAAGAAATAAAGATTTGCGTAGGTTCATAGTTATGTTATGGTTTTAAGGGGCGCAAAGCCCACGATTATCAATTCTTTTGCAAATATAATAATAAAATGTGTGATAATCAAAAAAAGCCCACCGATTGGTGAGCTAATTCTTGATGAGAATAATATTTATTTACTGAATCGGCGTCCGTTCCACTTGAGCATAGTCTCCCGAACCTTGTTTCCGTTCTTATCCCATTTTGTAACAACGATGTGCTTGCCAGTGCGTGGCAGAGCGTAGGAGGTTTCATTATAATCTACTTCAAAGCCTGGCGAGTCACAAAATACCATCTTCTTGGTGGCATTGTTGTAGCGCAAAAACTGGAGATCACTGGTCTCGGTGTAGGCAGGGTGGCCATCAATAAATGTGGCCAAATTGTTGAATGCAAACAATTTGTGCTTGCCGTCGGCTTCGTTCCAGTAACACATCTCCATTCTGTTTACATAGGAATCATCTACACGCTCATAGAGCAAGTATCCGTTTTTCTCGTCGATAATAAAGGTCACGCCTTCTTCTTGTGGG
>JAEEVB010000166.1 GCA_016287065.1 Muribaculaceae bacterium | reverse complement strand
ATAGTCTATCACGACAACTTCGACCCCAGCGAGGGATACCTGGAAATACTCACTGCCGGCACGAGCAAGGCGGGCGCCATCCGCAAACTGGCACAACAGGTAGGCGCCGAGCGGGTGGTGGTCTTTGGCGACAACCGCAATGACATCGCAATGATGCAGACTGCCGACTACAGCATTGCCGTGGGCAACGCCTTCGCCGAGGTACAAGCCGCCGCCAACGAGGTCATCGGCCCCAATACCGCCGACAGCGTCGCCCGCTGGATCGAGGCCGACCTGCAATCCCACTTGCCCCCACACTAAGACTTTTCTTTGGCTGCCGCACACTTGCCCCACGCTAAGACTTTTCTTTGGCTACCGCACACTTGCCCCACGCTAAGGCGCGAAGCCGCTAAGATTTATAACTGGCTGCCGCACACTTGCCACACACTTGCCCCACGCTAAGACGCAAAGCCGCTAAGATTTAGTTTTATATGGCATCCGCATCCAAACTTTTCACTGTTAACTATTCACTGTTAACTGTTAACTGTTCACTTTTTAACTGTTCACTTTTCACTGTTAACTTTTTTAAGTTGCTGGCGCATCAATTTGTCCAATTCACGGGAATTCCTTAATTTTGCCACTCGTTAACGTCAAGCGACCTTACCTGTATGGCCAACCTCAAACAAAATCAACATACAGACCGTCAAGTCCTGGAGGCTGTCAAGGCCATCAAGACGGCTATCCTTCAGGGCCAATACGAGGCTGCAAAGGACGTCAACCGCGTGCAATTGGCGTTGTATTTTGCCGTTGGTCGCTTTTTATCCAATAACACCCGTCAAGGAGTTTGGGGCCTGGGGGCAATCGATGCCATCAGCCAACAGTTGCGCAAGGAGTTGCCTGGACTCCGAGGGTTTTCAGCTTCCAATTTAAAAAATATGCGTCTGTTCTATGAAGAATGGATGAATCTTGATGCCCATGCGATAACAAGAAACATCAATTCGCCAATCGTGATTGGCGAATTACAAAACGATAACAATCAGTTAATTACAGAATCGCCAATCGCAACTGACGAAAATACGACATCTGCAGATGCTAATGTTATCGACCTCAATAATTCTTTACAGATACCGTTAACGGCCGATTTTCCTATCGAAGATTTTTTTAAAGTGCCTTTTACGCATCATATTAGAATTCTTGAAAGAGAAAAAGAACGTGAAGCACGCTACTATTACATTCATCGCACTGCCGAAGAGCATCTTTCGGCCAACGAATTGATACGATTAATCCAAGAGGACTCGTTTCATCACCAGGCGCTGATTCCCAATAACTTTTCCCATACAATACCCAATGCAGCTTCAGCCCGTAAAGCAGTGATGATGTTTAAGGACAATTATCTGCTCAATTTCATTAACGTGGAAGAAATCGGAGAACGGGAAAGCATCGATGTTGACGAACGGGTAGTGGAAAAACAAATCATTGAGAACATTAAGAAATTTATCATGACTTTTGGCAATGATTTCGCTTTTATTGGCAACCAATACCATCTTGAAGTATATGGTGTCGAACAATTCCCTGATTTGCTGTTTTTTAATCGAGAACTGAATGCCCTCGTTGTCATCGAGCTCAAGACTGGCGCGTTCAAAACATCCTACTTGGGCCAATTGATGGGCTATTTAAGCATACTTGATGCAAAAGTAAAAAAGCCGCACGAGAATCCATCCATTGGAATTGTGCTCTGCAAGGATGCAGATAAAGATTTTGTGGAATTTGTTATACGGGATTACAGCAAACCCATGGGTGTGGCAACCTATACCACTACCAAGGATATGCCCGACCAATACCGCAACGCTTTACCTGACATTGACGAACTGAAACAATTACTTTAATTACCTGTATGGCAAATTTGCGCAACATATATGACTCGCGTCGCATCTGGAAGGTGGTATTTCTGGCCATCTCGCTGGTGCTCGTGGCGCTGTTCCTCTACATCTCCAACAACCTGGTCAAGGACCTGGCCGAGCAGGAACGTGAGCGCATGGAAATCTGGGCCAATGCCACCCGTGAGCTGGCCACGATGGGCAGCGGCGGCGAGGTGGATGACGAGGGCAACCCTATCGGCACAAGCGCGACCGATGTTGACTTCTTGCTGAGCATTATCGAGGCCAACCACAACATCCCCGTGCTGCTGGTTGATGACCAGGACAACATCCTGCAGCACCGCAACTTTCGCCTGCCAGAGCCTGAGGACAGTCTCGCCTTTGAGATCTCTCCCGTCAACATGGAGTACCTCAACAAGAAGCTGCGCCACCTCAAGGGCACCCAGAATAAGATAGAAATCAACATCGACAAGGTGACGACGCAATTCCTCTATTACGAGGACTCGACGCTGCTGCGCCGCCTCGCCTATTTCCCTTATATCCAGCTGGCGGTGCTCATCCTGTTCTTTGCCATCGCCTACTTTGCCCTGATGAGTATCAAGCGTGCCGAGCAGAACAAGGTGTGGGTGGGATTATCCAAGGAGACCGCCCATCAGCTGGGGACGCCCATCTCGTCGCTCATGGCATGGACGCAAATGCTGTCGACCATGGGCATCGAGCAAGATGTGGTCAACGACATGGACAAGGATGTGCACCGCCTAAGCGTCATTGCCGACCGATTCTCGAAAATCGGCTCCATGCCCGACAAGGAGTTCGCGTTTATCAACGAGGCCGTGGAACAGAGCCTGGAATACATGCGCTCGCGCATACCCAAGCGCGTGTCGCTAACCATACACACCAGCGAGAGCGCCGACCGTGGCGTGATGCTCTGCCAGTCGCTGTTTGAGTGGGTGATGGAAAATCTCACCAAGAACGCCGTCGACGCCATGGATGGCGAGGGAGCCATCGACATAAGCGTCGACAGCGACGAGGAGAAGATCTACATCCTCTTCAAGGACACCGGAAAGGGAATTCCGCGCAAAAACTTCAAGAATGTGTTCACGCCAGGCTTCACCACCAAGAAGCGCGGATGGGGCTTGGGACTCACCCTGGTGAAGCGCATCATCGAAGAGTATCACAACGGACACATCTACGTCAAGGACAGCGAGGTGGGCGTGGGAACCACGTTTGCCATCGAATTGCCGGTGATGAAAAATTAACCACATGAGAGACACAGAAGTAATAATGCTCGGCACGGGCAACGCGATGTGCACGCGGTGCTACAACACTTGTTTCTACCTGCGCACACCCGGCGGCGGCCTAATGGTGGACGCGGGTGGCGGCAACGGCATCTTTCGCCAACTTTACCGCGCTCGCGTGGCCGTGGAGCAAGTGCACCACCTCTTTGTGACGCACTGCCACACCGACCACATCATGGGCGTGATTTGGATGATACGCAAGATTTCGCCCATGATTCACAAGGGCAAGTTTCAAGGCACCCTAACCATCTATTGCCACGACGAGGCCCGCGACGCCATCATCACGATGTGCGCGCTCATGATGCCGCGAAAAATCTACAGCGCTTTGGGCCACACCATTATCTTGCGCGTGGTAGAGCACGGCGAGACGCTGCCCATCGATGATATGCAAGTCACCTTTTTCGACATCGGGTCCGACAAGACCAAGCAGTTTGGCTTTGAGGCCATTCTGCCCGATGGACAACGCCTGGTGTGCCTGGGCGACGAGCCGTATTCCCCCATGAGCCAGCAGTGGGTCACCGATTGCGACTGGCTGCTGTGCGAAGCGTTTTGCCTATATAAGGACCGAAACGCTTTCAACCCCTACGAGAAGCACCACAGCACGGCACTCGATGCTGGACGCATGGCACAAGAATTGCATGTCAAGAACTTGGTGCTCTATCACACCGAGGACACCCACCTGAGCACGCGGCGAATCACCTACACCGCCGAGGCCCAGGAGCATTTCACTGGGCCCATTTATGTGCCCGACGACCTGGAAACAGTAAAAATAATAAAAACCACCATATGAAACGGTTAATTCTTACTTTGGCTGTAATGGTCGCAGCGACAGCCACACTGCTGGCCGACGACGAAAGTTACAACATGAGCCGCGGCATCGATGCCTGGCAGCAAGGCGACGCGCAAGAGGCCGTGCGCTACTTCATCAAGGAAGCCGAGGCCGACGACAGCAATAGCGAGCCCTGGCTTTTCATAGCGATGATCATGAAAGACGAGGAGCGGCTCGGCACGGCGCTGAGTGCCATGAACGAGTGCATCAAGCGCATCCCAGAGAAAAACAAGACCGACCGGGCAAAAGCGCTGTTCTTGCGCTACGGCGTGTTTGAGATGATTGGCGACACGCTGCATGCCGAGCGCGACCTGCTGCAGGCGGCGCAACTGCAACCGCGCGAAATCGACTACCAGAACCGTCTGGGCGACTTCTATTACCACCGCAATATGTGGGACATCGCCGACAAATATTACAACCAGACCTTGAAAATCGACCCACAAGACTGGTATGCCACCAAGGGCCTGGGGCGCAACGAGAGCGAGCGCAAAGCCTTCGACAAAGCCTTGCAATGGTACGACAAGGCCTTTACCATCGACCCCGACATTTCGTCGGTTTATGCCTTCAAGGGCGAGTCGCTCATGGGGCTCGGACGATGGGACGAGGCCGCCGAGTGCCTGCTCAACAGCCTTGAGTACGCCGACCAGTGGGGCTCACAATTGTTCGATCAACTGTGCGACAGCGCGCTCGATGTGGCGCTCGACGCCTTGCACCGTCGGCACATCGCCGAGCCAACCTCAGCCATGTGGATTGAGCAACTGGGCATAACGTACTTCAACGGCAACCGCTATGCCGAGGCAAAGCAATGGATAGCCAAAACGCTGGAAGAAAACGAAGACGCCGACACTTATCCCTACCTGGCGCTATGCTCAGCAAGGATGGGCGACTACGAAGGCTACAGCGAGGCCCTGAAACGCGGAGAGCAACTCGACAGCACCAGCATCGACATGCTCGAAGTAAGCGCCATGGTGGAAATGGATTGGGGACATTACGACAAAGCCTTAAAGCAGGCCAACAAATTGGTCGACAAGCAAATAGATGACGCTAGCGCCTATCTCCTGCGGGGCGACATTCTCTTAGCCAAAGGCTTGGCGGCCGAAGCCCTCGACGACTACATCACAGCGTCGGTGCTCGAAGAAGATGTCGACAAGCCGCTGTTAAGCGCCGGTAAGGTTTA
Organism: Muribaculaceae bacterium; assembly: GCA_016287065.1. GTDB lineage: Bacteria > Bacteroidota > Bacteroidia > Bacteroidales > Muribaculaceae > Sodaliphilus. The sequence continues at coordinate 239 of JAEEVB010000166.1, read as the reverse complement.
TCTGCTCCAAGGCAATGAGCAAAAGGCCCGCCAATGCTTCACCAAGATTGTCGAACGCTACAAAACCGCCACCATCGACGCTTACTCGCGGGTGCAGGAGGCCTACTATTATCTTGGCGATATCGAGCAGTCGCGAGCCATGGCCCAGCGCGTGCAGGCCGCAAAAGGCGACACTGATGATAACTCACTGATTTTGGGACTGTACTACGCGCTTATTGGCGACAACGACGCGGCACAGC
>JAEEVB010000165.1 GCA_016287065.1 Muribaculaceae bacterium | reverse complement strand
TTTCAGTGCGGTACTAGGAGAGGACCTTGAAGGTTTTAGGTTCGCTCAAGTTACCCGCAAGGTCGGCAAAACCGCCCTTTACTGAAACCTTGAAGCACTTGTCGCGTGGAATGTCTTGATTAAGATAGAGATGTAGCACAGAGGCGTGACGGACAACTGCGTGTGATAGCGTTCCCTCATAGCTGTTTCCGTCAGCATCCACAAGTGTGATAGCATCTACGGCATTGTCCTCATTCCAATCAAGTTCTTCATTGAACTCGACACGGATGACAGGACGCAAGGTGTACTTCATCGTTTCGTTTTCGGTGGGAGTAGTGTTCACGATGTAAGGAGCCTCAACATCGGGTGGAATAGTAACGAAAGCAAACACATAATTGCCGCCCTCGGTGCCGTCACCATCGCCATCAAGGAACTGGCCGGTCTCACTGTTTTTGGCAATGGTGCCATCGATGGTGATGATGTAGTCCATGTCCTCAAGGAGTTGGTTGATGTTGATGCGCAATGTGTAGTCATTATCCCAAGAGAGAGTGACATGGCCGTTGTGGTTGATGCTAAAGGCCTGCTCCACACTTGCACGGTCCATATTGCGAGAGAAGGTGAGCACGATATCGTCGCGCTTGTTCACAGCATCGGGGTTATACACGCTGTTGCCTGTAATGGTTGCAGGAGCTGTGTTAGTCAGTTGGACGTTAGCCCAGGTCACATTATCGCCTGAAAGTCCTTGTGAATCGCTTTGCATAGTCACTGTCCTGGTAGCGCTGGTGTAACCAGGACATGAATAGGTTACTTCATATTGCTGCCCTGGTTCTAGGTCTTCGAACAGGAAGAAACCATTATGAACAATGCCATCATGGGTCACATAGTTGTGGAAAATTGACTCATAGCTGTCAGTGACTACCGTCTCTCCATTGACGGTTACCGTAACACCATCGATACCTTGACCGTTTTCACTATTAGTGACTACACCTGCAAGCATCACAAGGTCGGGCCTTTCGATTCCGCGATATTCCAGAATGGAACGGAATGTGCCAAAAGCTTCAAGGCGTTTGTAACTCTCGTTGATGTTCAAGCCTTGTTGCACAGGGTGGGTGTGGAAACCACCTTCGCTAAGGAGTGAAGCCATATTGGTACGGCGGTTGACAGAGAGGTAGGGATATTGATTTGCATGGGTATCTACGTCACCATTATAATAAACGCGGTCGTAGTAGTTGCCTCGAGTGCCAGTGTTATACATCACACCTGTGAGGTTAGGACAGAGAATATCGCCATAGCGCTTGCCGCCATGAGGCGTTTTCTCTATGTATTGACCGTTCAGCTTCCAACCTCCAAACAAAAACAGGGTGGTGTTCTGGCCACCGCCGGCATCGGAGTGAATTGAATAGAAGAAGTCGGCTCCCCAGGCATTAGCCATGTCAGAACGCTCTTCAAGGCTCACGTTGTCCTGGTCATCGTCACGAGTCATGTGAATAGTATTTTCATCGGCAGTTGTGAAGCGATAAAGGAACTCACGCGTTGCGAGACCCACACGCAACACTTTTTGTGCTTCAGAATAGCCAAAGAGACCGGTGTTCTCACGTCCAGAGTGACCTGGGTCGATCCACAGTTTGAAATCACCCCAATCCTGTTTTTCTTGAGCATTAGCTCCCATTGCCATGCACCCCAGTGCCGCAATGATGATATATTTCGACAGATTTTTCATGATTTCATCAGTATTTTAAGTCAATAACATAAATACAGCCATCGGTATCGTTGTCGAACGCTACCTTCTTGCCATCGGGAGATACAGCAATGGTTACAGGAATTGCTTGTGTGTTGGGCGTGATATTCACAGCCGAACCGTTGCTTGTATTAACACAGTAGATATCGGACTTGGTGAATACATCACCATTGTCCTCAATGCGAGTCACCATCACATTCACGTTGTCGGGCAACCATGAAGGATGGGAGCCTTTACCGAGAGAAACGAGGTTGGACCCATCGGCATTGCACACAAAGAGACCATTGCTCACAATCTGGAAAGCAATCTTGCTGCCATCGGGCGAGAGTGCCGGGTTCAATACCATCTTGCCAGCATAATCATTGAGACTTGCGATAAGGCTGGTTGCGTGGGAGGGATCATCGAGCATGATCTTTAATGCCGTCGGAGCGTTTTTGACTGCTTGAGATGGCTTGAAGTTTCGCATCACGGGAGCAACTTCAGTTACGGCTTTTGTTTGCACATTCACATTCTCGATGCGAGTCATGCGTCGGTTGTCGACCATGGTGTAGGGGGTAGAGGTGATGCTCTTGGCATCGCTCCAGCTCATTTTGTAACCGGCACCAAGTGCCTCCGATACCTGTTTCAGGTTGGAGCCATCGGCATCAGCAACATAAATACCGATGTAGTTGTCACCGGTAACAGCAATTTTGGAGCCGTCGGGCGACCAGGTTGGTGCCATCAGGCCATGGCCAGCCTTGATGAGCAGTTGAGGATTGCCAAATGACTTAGGTTGTGCCAAAAGGCTTCCGCAAGTGCACATGAAAGCGGCAGCTAACAGTAAGCTTTTTTTCATGTTGTAGTTGGTTGATGATTAATATGTTAATATAAATGTAGATTTGTAGCTTCAGTAATAAAAAACCGCAATAACAGGCACATATACATGTGCGTGTTAATCACGGTAATACATTTCTGCAAATGTCACTGCTAATTTAATGATTATTTATCATTCAGACAAATTTTTCTTGTTTTTTTTATTGGAGACCACCATCCCCGAATAAATGTGTAAGGAACTCTGGGCCGATTGGTTCAAGTGTTTTTGTCGTGGTTTCCATTCACCCGTAGCACTTGTAGATGCAAGATTGATGGCTTGTGTTGAATATCGGTTGTTGATGCGGTCGATAGCTTGCATAAGCCTGTTCTGCTTGTTGTGATCTTCCTTGTCAAACAGATTCATTTGTATTGATTTGGCGGGCTGTATGTTGAGCAGCATCACTCCCGCTTTCCTATAGCCATAACCCTCTTTGAAGATGCAGGCAAAAGCCTGAAGAGCATAGTGCACGATGGTGAGAGAGCTCGATGATGGGGTAGCCAGATTCAGCTGACATGAGTTGGAGTAGAAAGGAAGATCTTCACGATAGCGGTCACCGCGCACATACACCATCACTGTGCCTGCCACCGATCCTTCACTTCGCAGTTGTCGTGAGCAATGCTCGGCAAAGTGAACAATGGCCGCCTGAACCTCTTTGCGGCTAGTGATGAGGCCACCAAAGGTGCGTGAGTTCATGATGCTCTTGTGGGCAATCGTGACTGGACTGGCTGCTGTGCAGTCAATGCCTTTCAGCTCGGCATGGGTGTGTGCTACGGTAATATTGAAGAGCGAACGGATGAGCGAGGTGGGGTACTGAACAAATTGTGCAGCGGTAGCCACACCGCGGTTGTGCAGGGCTTCAGTGAGACGTCGGCCAATACCCCACACATCTTCGATGGCCGTCTTCTCGAGTGCCGAGGCAATCAGGCTGTCGTCGGAGAGTCCATACACGCCACGAGTAGTGCCAGGATTCTTCTTGGCAATGTGGCTGGCTATCTTGGCAAGGGTGCGAGTGGGTGCATATCCAATGCTCACAGGAATTCCCACATATTTATATATCTTTTGCACAAGTTCGTGCAAGAAGTGCTCGTCATGAGCAGGATTGTTGAAGGGTGCCTGAAAGAAGGCCTCGTCGACCGAGTATACTTCAAGTCGCTCACATGATCTGCCTAGTAGCGACATGATGCGCAACGATATGTCGTGATAGAGCGTGTGCCGTGCCGAGAGTTGCACCACATCGTTCAGGTTGGCTAGGCCAATGTGTTTCTTGATTTGAAAAGCCGGACAGCCCATAGGGATTCCCATCGCCTTGGCTTCATTGCTGCGGGCAATGACACAACCATCGTTGTTGGACAGCACGACCACGGGCTTACCGTTGAGTGTGGGGTCGTAGAGTCGCTCACACGACACGAAGAAATTGTTGCAGTCGGCAAGGCAATACATCAGATATAGACTATTAGCTAAAGTTTCTTGATGATGTGCGACACCACACCCCAAATCTGGAAATTGTTGTCGCCATTGACATGTAGTTCGGGATAGCGCTTGTTGGCTGGTACAAGGTAGATGCCATCGGGGCGAATCGACACACGTTTCACAGTGAACTCACCATCGATGAAACACACAGCAATGCAGCCGTCGTGAGGGGTAAGTGAGCGGTCGATGAGCAGAAGGTCGCCCTCGTTAATGCCTGAATCGATCATCGAGTTGCCTATCACGCGAGCGCAAAAGGTTGCTTCTGGGTTAGAGATGAGTTCATCGTTCAGGTCAATGGTGTCGCCAAAACTCCCCTGAGCAGGACTGGGGAAGCCTGCTTGAATCTGGCTGTCAAAGAATTGCAGCGAGATTGAATCTTGTTCTATAGCATTAATTTCAAGTTCGTTCATGTTAGCAAAGTTAGAAAAAAATAGGGGCTTTTACAAATATAAATTGTATTTATCTTAAGCTTCAATTTGTGCGTTTTGAAAAGAGAGTGGATTTAATGTTGGGTGATACAAAAATAATCACTAATTTTGTAGAAAAATATTAACCCCTAAAAACCATTATAAAAGATGAAAAACGTACTGAACACAAGCAACGCCCCAGCGGCTATCGGACCTTACAGCCAAGGCATTGAAGCCAACGGCATGATTTTCCTTTCGGGCCAGTTGCCCATCGACCCTGCTACAGGTGCTTTCCCCGAGGGTGGCATTAAGGAACAGACTCGCCAGTCGCTACTTAATGCACAAGCTATTCTCAAGTCGGCAGGTCTTGACCTGTGCAATGTGGTGAAGACCACTGTGCTGCTCTCCGACATTGCCAATTTCGGCCCGATGAACGAGGTCTATGCCGAGTTCTTTGAGCAGCCTTTCCCCGCCCGCTCGGCCTTTGCTGTGCGCGACCTGCCCAAGGGCGCCCTGGTCGAGATCGAAATGATTGCCGTGGGATAAAACACCCCAATTTTTATCAACTTGTAAAAAACTTCAAAAGATGAGACGGATTAGAGTATTATTGATGAGTGTTATGGCGATGTTCTCAATTGTTGCCGTGGCACAAGACGAGATTTTGCTGACGACGGAAATGGCCCAATTCCCCGGTGGCGAGGCTGCGCTGATGAAATATCTCAGCCAGCATCTTGAGTTTCCACCCGAATATGAATTTGAAGGTAATTTCAAAACCATTGTGCAATTTGTCGTCACCCAAACAGGCGAAGTGGGTGAAACAAAAGTAGCTAGGTCTTCCAACCCTTTGATAGACTCCATTGTTGTCAATACTGTCAAGCAACTGCCACGATTTATCCCCGCTCGGCAAAATGGAACTCCTGTGAGTGTGTGGTATACCTTGCCGGTAACGGTTAAGTTTCAGG
>JAEEVB010000164.1 GCA_016287065.1 Muribaculaceae bacterium | reverse complement strand
GTGCAATCATAAATGATCATGGATTTTTAGAGAGTAGAAGAAGAAAAAGGTGGAGAAAGATGAGATTTTACGAGGGAATTTTGTAAATTTGCAAGATAAGGCTATATGCTCTATAAGAATGGGTTGACAATTTATTTGATTGATACACCTAATTATTTTTAAGAAAAGACAGTAGCAGCTTTTGTGCTTGTTTTTAGATTAATTTTGTGTTATGAAACGGATTGAAGTGGTGGCAGCCATAATAGAGGATGGCGAAGAGCGTGTGTTTGCCACGCAGCGTGGTTATGGTCCCTTGAAAGATGGCTGGGAGTTTCCTGGCGGAAAGATTGAAGCGGGAGAAACTCCAGAGGATGCGCTGAAGCGTGAAATCATGGAGGAGCTTGATGTGCGTATCGATATTGATGATTTCTTGGCAACGGTGGAATGGGACTATGAGACTTTCCACTTGTCGATGCGGTGTTATATGTGCCATGTGGAAAGCGGCGAGATGATTCTGAAAGAACATGAGGCTGCCAAATGGCTGCCGTATGAGGAAATTGATTCGGTCAACTGGCTGCCTGCCGACTTGCTGGTGGTGGCAGCACTAAAGCACAGGTTGCTTGGAAAACAACCAGCCGATGGCAAATAGCTGATAGCCATTAGCGAGCGCAAATTTTCGGCTGGGTTGTTTCGGTTCTCGGCAAAAATTTGTATTTTTGTGAAAATCATTTCATAAACACCACTTACTTATGACATTCAACGAATACCAGCAGACCACCCGCAAAACCGCCATCTACCCCCAGGATATGAAGGTGGTCTACCCTACCATAGGCCTTGCCGGCGAAACAGGTGAAGTGGCCGAGAAAGTGAAAAAGACCATTCGTGACAAACAAGGAGTCTTCGACTCCGACACCACGCGCGAACTCGCCAAGGAACTGGGCGATGTGCTCTGGTACATCGCCGCCATCGCCAGCGACCTGGGCCTTGACCTCGACGATGTGGCGCAGGCCAACATCGACAAAATCCACTCCCGCCAAGCCCGCAACCTGCTCCACGGCCAGGGCGACAACCGCTAAGCACTCCCCACTCGTTTCCTCGCTTGCTTGTTTACTCGTTTACTCGTCTACTATTCACTGCTCACTATTCTCTAACCAATGAACGATTTCTTTGCCCCCGACGGCTGGCTCAACCTCACGCTTGAACACATCAACGACTTCCTATGGACCTACATTCTGATAGGTGCACTCGTGCTGGGCGGACTCTATTTCACCTGGCGCACACGATTCGTGCAGTTTCGCATGATTGGCGAGATGGTGCGGTTGCTGGGCGACTCCACTTCAAAAATGGCGACGACCCGACTGAAGACCAAGCAAAAGCACATTTCCTCGTTCCAGGCCTTTGCCGTGTCGGTTGCCACCCGCGTGGGCACCGGCAACCTCGCCGGCGTCGCCACTGCCATTGCCGTGGGCGGACCGGGAGCCGTCTTCTGGATGTGGCTCATCGCCCTCATTGGTGCGGCCACCGCCTTCGTTGAGTCTACACTGGCACAGCTCTACAAGCGCAAGGGCGAAGTATCATTTATTGGCGGACCGGCCTACTACATCCTGCACGGTCTGCACAGCCGCTGGATGGCGGGCCTCTTTGCCGTGCTCATGACGCTCACCTTCGGACTCTCGTACAACTCCATACAGTCCAACACCATTTGCGGGGCCATGAACCAGGCCTTCAACTTCGACCCCATCGTCGTGGGCATCGTGCTCGCTGCAGTGGCGCTAGTCATTGCCTTTGGCGGCATTCACCGCATTGCTAATGTGAGCAGTGTGGTTGTGCCATTCATGGCCATCAGCTACTTCTTGCTGGCCGTGTTTATCATTGGCACGAACATCGACAAGGTGCCGCATGTGTTCAAGGTCATCATCGACAGCGCATTCGGCGTGGGTCCATTTGCTGGCGGCGCCATAGGCATCACCATGATGAACGGTATCAAGCGAGGCCTATTCAGCAACGAAGCGGGCGAGGGTTCGGCACCCAATGTGGCCGCCACCGCCCATGTCACGCATCCTGTGAAGCAAGGGCTCATCCAATCACTGGGCGTGTTCACCGACACCCTGCTCGTGTGCAGCTGCACCGCCTTCATCATTCTGCTCAGCGGGCTCTACAGCAATCCCGAACTCAACGGCGTCAATCTCACGCAAGCCGCCTTGGAGAGCGAGATAGGCAGCGCTGGCAGCACCGTCGTGGCAATCGCAATCTTCTTCTTCGCCTTCAGCAGCATCATAGGCAATTACTACTATGGCGAGGCCAACATCCAGTTCCTCACCCGCAAGCGCTGGGTGCTGCAAGTGTTCCGCATTCTCTCGGGCGGCGTCATGGTCATCTTTGGCGCGTTGGCCAGTCTCGACCTTGTGTGGAGCCTGGGCGATGTGTGCATGGCTCTGCTCACCGCCTGCAACCTCGTTGCCATCTTCTTCCTGGGCAAGTACGCCTTCAGACTGCTCAACGACTACCGCGCCCAGAAGCGACAGGGAATCAAGGACCCCATCTTCAGCCGCGACAAACTGCCCGAAATCGCCCACGACCTCGAGTGCTGGGAATGAAAATCTGAGCTAACGCTCAGGGTTGAGGGTTTAGAGTTAAGGGGTGAGATGTGAGCGGTGAGGAACAAAAAAATCTCCGAGACCTCGGAGACCTCGGAGATCTCAGAGTGCTCGGAGAACTCTGATAATTCTTAATCAATTAATCACACAGCGGATCGAGCTCGGCGCGGATGCGGTCGAACACATCAATAGGCGTGTCGGTGCCCTTGATCATGTGCAGCAGCCCTTTCTCGGCATAGTACTCCTTGAGGGGAGCCGTGCTGTTATGATACACCTTCAGGCGGTCGTTGATCGTCTCCAGATTGTCGTCGCTGCGGCCACTCTCCTTGCCGCGGAGCAGCAGACGCTCCACCAAAATCTCTTCGGGCACATCAAGACCAATCACAGCACTGATGCTCGTGCCGCGCTCAGCCAGCATCTCGTCGAGAGCCTCGGCCTGCGCAATGGTGCGGGGAAATCCGTCGAAAATCACGCCATTCTTGGCCTCCTCGGCATGCTCGTCGACCACCGATGCCAAGATGCTCGTCATCAGTTCGTCGGGAATGAGTTGACCCTTGTCGATATAGTCCTTAGCCGTCTTGCCCAGGTCGGTGCCGCGCTTGATGTTGTCACGCAACACATCGCCAGTCGAGATGTGAAACAGTTCATAAGTGGTGATGAGCATGTCGCTCTGTGTTCCCTTGCCCGAACCGGGCGCTCCAAACATTACAATGTTCAACATAGCTATTTTCTGTTTTTTATAATTGTTGTTATTCTGTTATTTCGTTTCTTTCAGCACCATGATGTCGCGCAGGTTGCGCACAGCGCCGTCAAGGTCCAGACCGTAGCCAATGATAAACTTCGACGGAATCTCAAAGCCCACATACTCGGGTGCCACACTGGCCGTGAGCGATGCCGGCTTGAACAGCAGCGAAGCCATTTTCACCGACTTGGGACGACGTGCCTGCAGCACCTCGCGCAGCTTTTGCGCCGTCATGCCCGTGTCCACAATATCCTCGATAATCACCACCTCGCGGCCCTCGATGTCCTCGGTCAGGCCCATCTTCTGGGTAACCTCGCCCGTCGATGCTGTGCCCTCATAGGACTTGAAGCGGATGAATGTAATCTCGGCTTCGGGCAGTTCCAGCGCCCTGAACAGGTCGGCCGCAAAAATGAAGGCACCGTTCAGCACGCACACAAACAGCGGATTAGGCGTCGTCAGGTCGGCCTTGATTTCGCTCGCAACGCGTTCCACCTGTGCCATTATCTCGCTCTCTTTCAAGTAGGGCTCAAATGTCAGCCCGTTTATCGTCAGCTCGTTCATCTCGATATGATTTTTTATTGTTGAGCAAAATTACTAAAGTTTCAGCCATCTGCCAAATCTATTTCACTTTTTATCTACAATTATTTTTTTGGACCGTTTTTCTACATTTTTGAGCGTCATAATAAAAAAATACGTATATTTGCACAAAGTAAAACTCTTAACTATTTGAACTATGGGATACATTCAGAGCCATTTGATGACTGGAGAGAAAATTGTTTATCAAGCCAAACAACATGGTATCATTTATACCGGACCCGTTCTCGTCGCCTTGCTCGCCATTGCCGCCATTTTTTTGCCGGTAGAGCCTTTGATTATCGTTTGCATTTGCGCTGCCATCCTTATTTTTGCCCTTGCATGGGCCGTCAACATTTATGGAGGCCGTCAATATGTCGTCACAACGCATCGACTCATTTTCAAGCGTGGCATCATTAACCGAAACTCTTTTGAGCTGCTGCTCAACAAGTGCGAGGGAGTTCAAGTCGACCAGTCCATTCTTGGGCGCATGCTAAACTATGGCACCGTAAACGTCACAACCGGCGAGGCCACTAACAAGTATAACTACATCAGCCGCCCGTTAAGATTCAGCACCAAGATTCACGAACAGATTTTCAATCTCAAGAAAGCGGAATAAAACCAATTGTATCAAGAATATTACTGCCGGCGACCAACACTCGTCGGCGGTTTGTTTTTTTATTCCCCTATAGCCTGTTCTCAATCGGTCAGAATCCTCACGCGCGCTCAAAAAACAAGGCATCTTTTCCATTTGACCGAAAAAATATTTTTTTTTATTCGTGAAAAACCTTATTTTTGTATTTTCAAATCATAACTCCACGAAAATAGCATACACATGAAGATATTTACTACCGAAGGAATTAGGCGCATCGACCAGCAAACCATTGAAGAAGAAGGCATTTCGAGACTCGAGCTCATGGAACGTGCGGCTTCGGCTGTGGCCTACGAGATCATGTCGCGATGGTTGCCATCCAAGCGCATCGTCATCTTTGCAGGTCCTGGCGACAATGGCGGCGACGCTCTTGCTGCCGCCAGAATCCTCTACGAGCAGGGCTATCGGCCAGAGGTCTATCTGTTCAACATCAGGTCGTCGCACCTCTCGGCCTGCTGCTCCACCAACCGCGACCTCTTCCTCAAGATGGAGGGCGTCGAGTTCATCGAGATAGTCGACACCTTCAACCCGCCCGATCTTGACCAGAACGACGTCGTTATCGACGGCCTCTTTGGCTCGGGTCTGCGCAGCCCCTTGAAAGGCGGATATCAGGCGCTGGTGCAATACATCAACGAGTCTGATGCCTATGTCGTCTCCATCGATGTGCCCTCAGGCCTCTTTGGCGAGTGGAACCTGGGCAGCGACCCGCGTAACATCATTCAGGCCGACCTCACGCTCACCTTCCAGTTCAAGCGTCTCGCATTCTTCTTTGCCGAGAACGCACAGTTTGTAGGCGAGTGCAAAGTGCTTGACCTCGACCTGAGCGAGAGCGCCATCAACAAGACGCCCACCGACTTCTACCTCATCGAGGAG
>JAEEVB010000163.1 GCA_016287065.1 Muribaculaceae bacterium | reverse complement strand
CGCCAGCGACCCAGGAACAGGAACACCACAATCACCACAAACAGCAGTGCGAAGAGCACCGTCTCTACCAGTGAACTGATGGTGTTGCGAATGTTGTCCGACGTATCCACGATGTAGTCGAGATGGATGTCGCTGGGCAGATTCTTCTGGATACTAGGCAAGATTTTCTGAATCTTGTTTGAAATCTCTACCGAGTTGGCACCACTCTGCTTCTGTACGATGATCATGGCACCCTTAACACCATTATTATAGGTCTCCTGGGCGCGCTCCTGCAGCGAGTCGTCGATGCGGGCAACATCGCTCAGATGCACAATTCCGCCATTAAACGTTCCCACCACTAGGCTGGCAAGCTCGGTCGGGTCCTTGAATTCGCCCTGCACACGCAGCGCATAAGTGTCCGACCCGATGTCGAACGTACCGCCCGGGATGTTACGATTCTCGGCACCCACCAGTGCGGCAATCGATTCCACACTCAGGTTATAGGCCTCCAGACGCACGGGGTCGAGGTAGATATGTATTTCACGCTTGGGAGCACCGGCAATCGATACCGAGCCCACACCGTCGACGCGCGCAAGCGTGTTGGCCACATTCTCGTCAAGAATCTTGTAAAGGCCCGGCATACTCTCATCGGCCTGCGCCGAGAGCAGCACAATCGGGATCATGTCGCTACTGAACTTGAAGATGACAGGCGTCTGCGCATCGTCGGGCAAGAAGCTCGATATCATATCGAGTTTGTCGCGCACGTTGTTGGTCAATGCATCGATGTCATAGCCATACTCAAACTCCAGCGTGATGATTGAGATATTCTCTTTCGAGTTACTCGTGATATGCTTCAGGTGCTCCACCGAGTTCAGTGTGTTCTCAAGCGGTCGCGTCAAGTTCTGTTCTATATCTTGCGCACTTGCTCCCTGATAGGTCGTCATCACCATGATAGTGTTGGTATCGATATCGGGATACAAGTCAATAGGCAGTTTTTGCAGCGAGAACAGACCGATAATCACCACCGCTATAAATATCAGCGTGGTGGTCACCGGGCGTTTTACTGCACTGGAATATAAACTCATAGTGTTTTACTGATGATTATGATATATTGCTTTTTGTTCTGAGTTTCTCGTTTTCGGCAGATTATTGCTGCACATCTACCTTGGCGCCATCGGACAAGTGCGACTGACCCGAGGTCACCACCTTCATGCCAGGTGTCAAACCGCCAGTTATCTCATAGCGGTTCTCCAGACGACGGCCGATCTGCACCTCGCGGAACTTCACTGTGCCGTTCGACTCCAGTGTATATACATAGCGCAGACCGCTACCCACCTGCTTCTGGATGGCACGGTCGCTCAGCACCACACTGCGACGCGAACCGAAGTTGAATATCACGCGCGCGAACATACCCGAGTGAACCTTGTTGTCGCGGTTGTTGATGGTCACTTCCACCTCCAGCGTGCGTGTGTTGGGGTCAATCGTGGGATGAATCAGATGCACCTGACCCGAGAAACTCTCGCCATCATAGGCATCAAAACGCACGTTTACGGGCATACCCACCTTCACCTTGGGCAGGTCGCTCTCGTTCACCTTCACAATCACCTTGAGCGGTTGCTGTTGCTCAATCACCAGGATGGGCTGGCCCACGGGCAGGTCGCCGTTGTCGTAGTTACGGGCTGTCACCACACCACTGATGGGGCTGGTGAGCACCGTGTTCTCCTGCATGTTGCGCAGCGAGCGGTTGCTGGCGTCGATGGCGCGTGCCTGAGCATCATACTGTGCTTGCAGCTGGTCAACCACCTGCTGGGTGCCGCCGCCAATCTTCACCAGTTCCTTGGCGCGCTCCAGGTCGCGTTTTTGATTGGCAAGGGCAATGCGCTGCTGGTCGATGGCCATGCGTTGCTGGTCGATGGTCACATCGTCGAGTATCACCACTGCCTGGCCGGCGCGCACATGGCTGCCCACATCAACCAGTATGCGCTTGATGCGGTTGCCTGTGGCCGATGTGATGTTGTTCGACTTGAATGCCTCTACCGTAGCGGTATATTCACTCACGGCATCCACCACTCCGTCGGTCACGGTTTCTACTTTCACAATGGGTAACTCTTCTTTCATGCCGCCCATCTTGTCGTCTTTCTTGCCACCGCAAGAGGTGAGCAGGGCGCATCCCATTGCTACACAAAGTAATGATTTCAATGTAGTCTTCATATTTTTATAATTTTTTATTATTTGCTTATATATTGGTTGATGGGAGCATTGCCCAGCACATGTTCCAGGTTGCTCTCGGCAATCAGGAAGTTATAGATGGCCTGATAGTAGGCAAGTCGGGCCGACATCAGTGCATCCTCGGTGTCGCGCAGCTGGATAAAGGTGCCCGAACCTATCTTGAAACTCTGTTGCATGATCTCGTTGGCTTTTGTTGCCTGACGCACACCGCCCTCGTTCGACTCTATCTGCTTCAGGCTCTTGCTGATGCTGTTGAGATCGTTCTGCACCTGCACATGAAGCGAGCGCTCCAGATTCTCGCGCTGCCACTTCATCTCACGCACGGCAATCTCGGCCTGTTTCTGACGATAGTAGCGACGGCCACCCTGGAACAGGGGTATGGCGAGTGTCAGACCCACCGACGACGACTTGCTCCACATGAAGTTCTTGAACGGATTGCCGTTCGACATCGAGCTCCACATCAGGTTGGCGCTGCCCGAAAGGGTTGGCCACCACGATGCTTTCTGCACATCGAGTGCCTTTTGCAGATAGTCGGTCTGCAAGTCAAGCGACTTCATCGCCGTGTTGTTCACCAGCGAGGTGTCGACCAGTGCGTGCTCATACATGTTGCCCTTGAAGTCGTCGAGCGTCTGGCTCGGTGTAATGTTCAGTCTGGCATCCATGCCCATGAGCAGCTTCAACTGCAGTTTCAGTTGATTAATCGAGTTCTCAGCCTCCAGTATCGAGGGCTCCAAGTTGGTCACCGCCACATTAGCGCGAAGCATGTCATATTCCGATGCCGTTCCCAGCTCAAATTTCTTGGCAAAGATGTCGGCATTCAGTTTGGCAGTCTCGTGATTTTCCTCAATCACCCGCTTCGAGTCGTTGGCAAGTAGCAGTGAGTAGTAGGCGTTCTTCACCTGGTTCACCAGGTCAATCCTCGATGCTCGAGCCTTCTCCATGTTCTGCAGTATCTGGTTGTCGCTCAGCTTGAGCGTTTTCCACAACTGCGGCACCACAAGGGGTATCGATGCACTGAAACCAGTGTTGTAAGTGTTGTCACGACCCATCTTGATGGCGCGCGTCTGTCCGTCGCCAGCATCCATGTAAATGGTCTGCAAGGCAAGGTTGCGGGTGTACTGGCCACTGAAGTTCACTTCTGGCAGCAACTGGCCCAGAGTCTCCTTCTTAGAGTAGTCAACTCGCTCTATTTCCATTTCGGCCACCTTGATGGTGGGATTCTCGTTCAGCGCTATCCTGATGCAGTCGTCAAGACTCAGCAGCAGGTTGTCGGCGCCCGATGTCTGCGCTTTGGCACCTGTCATGGTGCATATCGCAAGCGCAAGCATGATGATTAATTTGTTGTACATAGATATAATGTGTTTTAGTTTTTTTCTTTCTCCAGATAATCTTTAATGGTCATAATACCTTCTATCGTCGAGATGCCGCGCAAGAAGTTCAGGAATGCGCCGTCAAACACATCAATGGCCGAGAAGCCATAGTCCTCATATCGGAGGGTCTCGTTAATGTCGCGCATGTTGTTCAGAAACAGGAAGGCGGCTATGTTCGTGTCAATCTTTTTCTCCACATAGCCCTCCTGCTGTGCCTTGTTCAGCACTTTACTCAAACTCGTCACGATGTCTTTCTCCTTTTCGCGGCGCTCCATGAACAGGTCGGGGTACAGCCGCTTGATGTCGTTCAGAAACACCATCGATGTGCCATTCAAGTACTTGCGAATGTGCAAGTAGGTCTTGAACAGCGCGTCATAGCAGTTCTCGGCGGTCCTGAATATCTCGTTCAGTACCTGATCCTGCTCTCTGTGCTCGTCGGCAATACAAGTCTTGATGAGCGTTTTCTTGTCGGGAAACGTCTCATACAGAGTGCGTTTCGATATGCCACAGTTGTGCGCAACCATGTCCATCGTCATCGACGATGCACCTATCTTCTTGAGCAAGGCGCGCGATTCCTTGATAATTCTGTTTTCAGTGGTCATGTCCTTGTTTCTTTTTCTTTTCTCTAATTTGGCGACAAAGTTAGGAGAAAACTTTCAAAACTCCAAAAGTTTTCACGGTTTTATTTGCATGCTTTACATTTATATATTATATTTGCAAAACTAATTATTTCTTAGTCACCATTTAACTCAGCATCATGAAAAAATTTCTACTTTTTATCGCATCTGTTACAGCATGCCTCACTGCATGGGCCGACGAAGCTTATGCTGTCTACACCCATGCCGACTTCACACTCACATTTTACTATGGCACGATGCCTCGTGCAGCTTATAGTGTAGATACATATGCTTCTTTTCCTGATTGGATTACTAATACTCATAATAATTATATCCAAAAAGTGGTTTTTGACCCATCTTTTGCACAAGCTCGCCCCCAAAAAACCAGTGCGTGGTTTTATAATATGAAAAAGCTCACCACCATCATAGGGTTAGAATACCTCAACACCAGCGAGGTCACTTCCATGTCATCGATGTTTAACAGTTGCAGGCGTCTGAAATCACTTGATCTGAGCCACTGCCACACACCCAAAGTTACCAGTCTTTCCGCCATGTTCTCCGGTTGCGACAGCATCACCACCATCGACCTGTCTAATTTCAACACATCTCAGGTATACACAACAAATTACATGTTCAAAGATTGTAGCATGCTCAAAACAGTGTATGTCGGTAGCGAATGGACTACAAATAGTATTTATGAATCAACCAATATGTTCCAATGGTGCAGTTCAATTGTCGGCGGTGCAGGTACCACATATAATTACTCACACACCGACAAAGCCTATGCACATATCGACGGTGGGCCCGAGGATCCCGGCTATTTTACCGCAAAGAACATACGAGGCGACGTGAACGGCGACGGCAAGGTGAACGTTTCTGATGTCACTGCACTCATCAACATGATTCTTGGTTACCTCCCCATGGATGCCGACCTCGCCAATCTCAATGGTGATGACAAGGTGAACGTTTCCGACGTCACCCACCTCATCAACATGATCCTCGGCAGAATCTAACTACGCCCGAGCCCATCCCTACCCCCGTCAGCGCAACTCAACCACACAGGGCTGTGTCAAAATGCTATATTGACCTCGAAGAAGTCGGGCAGATAGAAAACCCGACTTTGTGATTAACACCATGCAACCCCGATAGGGCTCGAGGCAATATCGAAACAGGAGTTGCACGAAGTGCAGCATGTGTTGTCGAAAGACATCGATACTTGCCTCAACATTGA
>JAEEVB010000162.1 GCA_016287065.1 Muribaculaceae bacterium | reverse complement strand
GCGGGGGTCGATCGCAGCTGCGTTGACTGCCATGCCACCAAAACCGCAAATGCCTATGATGCCTATGCGCTCCGGGTCCACATTGTCCTGAACGCTCAGGAAATCGACTGCAGCAAGAAAATCTTCAGTATTGATGTCGGGCGATGCCATTCGGCGGGGTTCTCCACCACTCTCACCCGTGAACGAGGGGTCAAATGCAATGGCGAGGAAACCCAGCTCTGCCATGTGCTGTGCATAAAGGCCACTGCTCTGCTCTTTCACCGCTCCAAAGGGACCACTTACAGCGATGGCGGGAAGTTTTCCCTTCGCATCCTTGGGCGTGTACATGTCGGCAGCCAGTTCAATGCCATACCTATTTTTGAAAGTGACTTTCTTGTGATTCACTTTATCGCTCTGCGGGAACACTTTGTCCCATTCCTGTGTAAGTTGCAATGTTGTATTCATTTGTTCTTCGTTTTGTTGACTTTTTTCACATGACATAAGCGACAAGCCCATCATTGCCACTATTAAAACTATGTGTCTCATTGTTTTGTTGCTATTTTTTTAATTCCATTTTCAATATATATACCACTACTGGGTGCCTTGGTTAGCCGCAGTCCTCCTATACTGTAAATCACTGACGGCTCGCTTGTTTTGACATCTGAGATACCTGTCACCACACCAAAATAGTCAATCTCTGACAACCAATTTTGGATTAATGTCTCGCGATTACCATGACTGGCATTGTTGATCCACAATGCGTTACCCATCCAGTTGGCATTAGGCACCAAGCGCCTGGCATCGGCTACCACACCACTGATTCCGCTACTGTGGCTAGACACAATCAGTCCCACTCTTTTACCTGCCATTTCCTGACCGTGGTGAAAGAGATAAGTTTGCAAGATGGCAGCCATCTGGCTCCACCATAGAGGGGTTACTATTATAAAAGTGTCATAATCACTAAGAGAAGTAGAAACCGGGTCAATCTCTGGATAGCTGTTGGCATTGTTGGGGTCTGCTTGAATAGTTGAAAGCAACTGTGAGCCAACCGCATAATTGTTGGCCTCATATTGCTGCGTCTTATCGGCAGGATAAATGCGAAGCACATAGGCTTCTATATGCGATGTCAGCGTTTGTACTATTTCATGACACTTATTTGTGTAACTGTAATACACTACAAGGGTTTTTGCACTCACTTTAGAGCAAATCACTGTGAAAAACAGTAAAAAGAATAATAATATTTTCTTCATAATTTTGTAATTATTTTAAGTATTTATTTTGACTTTTAATTATTTGACCCACACTTTTTTACCGTTCTTGATATAAATGCCGGGAGAAGGGTTGTTCACCCTTTGCCCATTCAGGTTATAATAGATGTCAGTCTGTGCGTCATCGTTCATTCTCACTTGGCTGATGCCTGTCACTATCGACCCAAGCGACAACGTTACACCAATGTTGCTTTGACCCGCTTTCAGGAATGTGCGAAGTTCGCTCTCGCTGAGGCCATCAATGTGGCCCAGGCGAGTATAACTCCACGAGTTAGTTCCATAAAACAAGCAGATGTTGCTGCCGTTGTACAGCACAACATCGCCAGGCTGAGCATTGACCTGCTCGTTGCTCGTGGGCAGCGAGAAACCAAGTGCTCCCCAAATTTCAAAGCCACCGCTCGAGTTCAAAGTCACCGTCACAGGGGCAGTCTGCAGTCTTGACACCAATGCACGGGTTGCCGCATTGTCGACCAGCGTCATCTGCTGCGTTACACCATCAATGGTGATGTTCACTTTTTCTGTCATTGTTTGTGCTTTCACTTCATTATCGTCACTCGAACAGCCGCACAGCATCAACACTGCTACCATCAATAGATTTTTGGATAAATTCTTCATAATAGAGTATATTGTTTGAGTTTCTGATTGCAAATTTGCAACTTTTATTCTTACAACATATTATCTGAAATATCGGAAAAATTACCATTTTTATCCTTTTTTGATTCTTCCCCGTTTTTTCAAGGTAAAAAATGCACTATCTTTGTAAGTGAAATGGAGAATTTGCTACACATCAACAATGCCAACGACTACGCCCGCGATGTGGGTGCCAGCGTGTGGCATCCCATGGTGAGCGTCATTCACTTCGACGAACTAGGCGAGATTCGTCACTCGCTCAACAAGTTGGGGGTGTATGCCATCTTTGTCCAGGACAATTTCCCCACCGATGCCACATACGGCATGGGGGCCTACGACACCACTAAGGGGTCGCTCACCGCTGCCGCTCCAGGGCAGGTCATAGGAAAGGCCGACGATGGTCACCGCGAAGTGTATCACGGCTGGGGACTTCTGTTCGACCCCGAGTTCATGCGGGGATCAGTGTTTGAGAAGCGCATTGCCGACTACCATTTCTTCTCCTATAATGTGAGCGAAGCCCTGCACACTACCGAGGGCGAGAAACAGTTGCTGTGGCGCTTGATGGAGATGATTCGCACATTCATCAGTCACCGTGAGCAAACCACCCTGTCCGACCGCATCGTGCAGGATTATATCGTCCTCATCTGCGACTACTGCCTCCTATTCTACGACAGGCAGTTTAAATCTGAAACCCAGCTGCAAAGCAACCTGCTTTCGCGTTTCCACAAGGTCTTGACCGATTATTACGAAAATCAGCAGCAATACCAGCATGGCCTACCCACCGTGCGATTCTGTGCTGCCGAGCTGTGCCTGTCGCCAAGCTATTTTGGCGATGTGGTGCGCAGTGTCACGGGCGAAAGCCCGTTGCGAATCATTCAGCGTTTCCTCATCGACCGCGCCAAGAGCCTCATGATAGGAGGCATGACGGCCACACAAGTCGCTCAGGAGCTGGGATTCGAGTACCCTCAGCACTTTACCCGCTTCTTCAAGAAATACGCAGGCATGCTCCCCTCTAAATACCTCTCCTCAAGAAAATAACCCTTATATTTCAAGCATATCATTTCTTTTTTTTATACCTTTGCAAATGTTATAATACATTTTAAACAAGATGTTTCAGAAAGAGATAGAGCGTTATGAGCGTGTGCGTGCCGAGTATGAGGAACGCATTGTCAAGAAAATGTCGGCCAAAGACTATCTCGACTGGCACGAAGTGCTGTTCTCATGTCACTCTTGCGCCATCGAGGGAAACTCATTCACCCTCGACGACACGCGCGTGCTCCAAGAGCAAGGGTTGGGAATGGTTCCCGTGGGCAGGTCGTTGTTAGAATGTACCGAGATGGCCGACCATTTCAGAGCATTCCGTTACATAACCCATCACCTCGATGCACCTTTCGACGAGATTTTACTCAAAGAGACCAACCGCCTGGTGACCGAGAACACACTTGCCTTTCGTGTTCCCGATGCTGTCGCTGGAGAGTACACCAACTGCGACATGGCTGCAGGCGACACAGTGTTTGGCGACCACAAGAAACTCATAGCCAGAGTGCCCGATTTGATGCGATCTACTGCCGAAGCATTGACCCGTAACATTCATCCTGTAATTGTTGCTGCTCGTTTTCACGGCTTTTTTGAGTACTTGCATCCTTTCCGTGACGGCAATGGACGCACGGGCCGACTTCTCTCTAACTGGATCATGCTGCATTGCGGGCAGCCCCTTATCATCATCGACATAAAAGACAGGGCAGCATACATCGATTCACTCCGAAAAATTCGCAGCGAAGGCACAGATGAACACCTCATCTCGCTTTTCTTCGCAGCTGGCACATCAAGGATGGAAAGCGAACTGGCACAAAAACACAAAAACACTCACCTTCGGGCATTTCTCTTCTAAGCATCTCAACCCCATCACAACAAGCACCTTTCGGTTGCAAGCACTTCGTGGTTGGGTGATACCTGCGAGCAAAAGAATTGTCGTCAATTAATCAATTGTCTTCTATTGTCATTCATTGTCTGACTTCTGCCAATTTTCCACCTTATTAATAAATATTTGCAGCAAACTTTTCGGTATTAGTTTGAAATTGATTACCTTTGCAGCTAATTTGAAAAATTGTGCCGTTGTATGGCAGAAACTTAAAATTATTTTATGATGATCAACATTAAATTTCCTGACGGAAACGTCAAGCAGTACGAAAGCGGCGTAACCCCGCTACAAATTGCCGAAAGCATCAGTTCTGGCCTCGCCCGTAACATCCTGGCTGCTTCGGTCAATGACCAAGAATGGGATATTTCTCGACCCATTTGTAACGACGGTGAGATTAAACTATTCAAGTGGGAAGACGCCGAAGGCAAACACGCCTTCTGGCACACTTCGGCACACTTGCTGGCCGAAGCGCTTCAAGAACTTTACCCAGGCGTTCAGTTCGGTATCGGTCCCGCCATCGAAAATGGCTTCTACTACGATATCGACCCAGGTGAACACACCATCACAAGCGCCGATTTCCCAAAAATCGAAAAGAAAATGGCTGAACTCGTGGCCAAGAAAGAGAGCGTGGTGCGCAGCGACATCAGCAAGGCCGACGCACTCAAGTTCTTCGGCGATGGTGGACAGACGCTGAAGTGCGAACTCATCAGCGAACTCGAGGATGGACACATCACCACCTACAAGCAGGGCAATTTCACCGACCTGTGCCGTGGCCCGCACATCCCCACCACCGAGCCCATCAAAGCCATCAAGATACTCTCGCTGGCCGGTGCCTACTGGCGTGGCGACGAGAAGCGTCCACAACTGGTGCGCGTCTACGGTATCACCTTCCCCAAGAAGAAGATGCTCGACGAGTACCTCGTGATGCTCGAAGAAGCCAAGAAACGCGACCACCGCAAGATTGGCAAGGAGATGGAACTCTTCGCCTTCTCGCACAATGTGGGCCAAGGTCTGCCCCTGTGGCTGCCTAAGGGTGCCGCCCTGCGCAACCGCCTGCAGGACATGCTTGCAAAAATTCAGCAAAAGTATGGCTATCAGCAAGTGATCACGCCTCACATCGGCAACAAGTTGCTCTATGTGACTTCAGGTCACTACGCAAAATATGGCAAGGACTCGTTCCAGCCCATCCACACGCCCGAGGAGGGTGAGGAGTACATGCTCAAACCCATGAACTGCCCCCACCACTGCGAAATCTACAAGACTTCGCCCCGCAGCTACAAGGACCTGCCCATTCGTTTTGCCGAGTTCGGCACCGTCTATCGCTACGAGCAGAGCGGCGAGCTCCACGGACTCACCCGCGTGCGCAGCTTCACGCAAGACGACGCACACCTCTTCTGCACCCCCGACCAGCTCAAAGATGAGTTCCTGGGTGTGATGGAAATCATCGCCTTCATCTTCAAGACCTTCGGTTTCGAGTATGAGGCTCAAATTTCGCTCCGCGACCCCAACAACAAAGAGAAATATGTGGGTAGTGACGAGAACTGGGAAAAGGCCGAGCGCGCCATCGTTGAGGCTTGCGCCGAGAAAGGCCTGGTAGCCAAGCAGGTGACTGGCGAGGCTGCTTTCTATGGCCCCAAACT
>JAEEVB010000161.1 GCA_016287065.1 Muribaculaceae bacterium | reverse complement strand
CCACCGACGAGTACATCAAGGAGAACATTGGTCGCAAGATTGTGATTGTGGGTGCCTCGACCGGTACCGATGCGCACACCGTGGGCATCGATGCCATCATGAACATGAAGGGCTATGCCGGCCACTACGGACTGGAGCGCTACGAAATGATCGAAGCCTATAACCTGGGTTCGCAGGTACCTAATGACGAATTCATCGCCAAGGGCATCGAGTTGCATGCCGATGCACTGCTCGTGTCGCAGACGGTGACCCAGAAAGATGTGCACATCAAGAATATGACCGAATTCATCGAACTCATGGAGGCCGAGGGCCTGCGCGACAAGATGATTTGCTGTTGCGGCGGTGCCCGTATTACTCACGAGCTCGCCAAGGAACTGGGCTTTGACGCCGGCTTTGGCATGAACACCTATGCCGATGATGTGGCCTCGTTTGTGGTGCAAGAAATGGTCAAGAGAGGAATGAAATAACTAAATTTATTAATTAACATAAAAACCTAACTTATATGGACAAATATCAAATAAGAGAAGTCATTGCCAAGCGTGCTGCTAAAGAGCTGCACGATGGCGACGTGGTGAATCTGGGTATTGGTATTCCAACCCTTATCCCTAACTATCTGCCCGAAGGCGTTTCTGTAACACTGCAGACCGAGAACGGTGCTATGGGCATGGGCCCCACACCTGCTGAAGGCGAGGAAGACAAGAACCTCATCAACGCTGGTGGCGGTTACATCACGCTCAATCCCGGTGCTTGCACCTTCGACTCGGCCACATCGTTCGCCATCATTCGTGGCGGCCATGTGAATGTGTCGTTCCTGGGCGCACTGCAGGTTGACGAAAAAGGTAACCTTGCCAATTGGATCATTCCCGGCAAGATGGCTCCCGGTATGGGTGGCGCTATGGACCTCGTGGTGGGTGCCAAGCGTGTGATTCTCACCATGGAGCACACCCAGAAGGGCAATCCCAAGATTCTCAAGGAGTGCACACTGCCCCTTACCGCTGCTGGTCAGGTGAACATGATCATCACCGAGATGGGCGTGATGGACATCACTCCCGAGGGCATCGTGCTGCGTGAGCTGCATCCCGAATTCACCGTCGAGGATGTTCAGGCTGCTACTCAGGCCAAGCTCATCATCGACCCCAACCTGAAACCGATGGACATCTAATCCCTTGTTGCAATGGATTATCAATTCCTGAAAATACAGAACGAGGGTGCCATCACCATCCTTATGATTTCGGCACCTAAGTCGCTCAATGCGCTCAATTCCACCATTCTCAAGGAACTGGGCGACTTTGTGGCAAACATCGACCCAGCAACCCGTGTGCTCATCATTACGGGCGACGGCGAGAAGTCGTTTGTGGCTGGTGCCGACATCTCTGAGATGGCGAACCTCAATCAGGGCGAAGGCTACAAGTTCGGCGACCTGGGCGAGGGCGTGTTCCGCGCCATCGAGACCCTGCCTATCCCTGTCATCGCCGCTGTCAACGGCTTTGCGCTGGGTGGAGGCTGTGAACTTGCCATGGCATGCGACATACGCATTGCTTCGGTCAAGGCCAAATTTGGTCAGCCCGAAGTGGGGCTGGGCATCATTCCCGGTTTCTCTGGCACTTACCGCCTGCCCAAACTCATTGGTCAGGGGTATGCCAAGGAGATGATCTACACCGGCAAGGTGATTCGTGCCGACGAAGCGCTGCGCGTGGGTCTGGTCAATGCCATTTATGAGCCCGAGGAACTTATGCCCAAGGCTCTTGAAATGGCTCAGGCTATCGCCTCAAAGGCTCCGCTTGCTGTGCAAAAGGCCAAGCAGAGCATCAACGAAGGCTATGACCTGAATGCCGACCAAGCCATAGAACTCGAGAATCGACTCTTTGGCGAGTGCTTTGCCACCGCCGACCAGAAGGAGGGCATGGCAGCCTTCCTTGCCAAGCGTAAACCCGAGTTTAAAGGAGAATAAACATTAACTAACAATAAAAAACTATTAGACTATGAAAATTTGCGTTATTGGAACCGGAACCATGGCTAAAGGCATTGTCAAGGCTTTTGCTGCCAAGATGCCCGTGGTCATGAAGAGCCGTTCGCAGGCCAGCCTCGACAAGGCTATGGCTTCTATTACCAAAGGCTACAACAAACTGGTTGAGAAAGGCAAGATCGCTCAAGAGGCTATGGATGCCATGCTGGCCAACATCACCACTACTGTGGACTATGCTGACTTTGCCGATGCCGACCTCGTAATCGAGGCAGCTGTCGAGAACATGCAGCTCAAGAAAGAAGTATTCATGGAACTCGACAAAATCTGCAAACCCGAAACCATTTTTGCCACCAACTCATCGTCGCTCTCAATCACTGAGATTGCCGCTTGCACAAGCCGCCCCGCTCAGTTCATTGGCTGCCACTTCTTCAATCCTGCCGACCGCATGGCGCTCGTTGAGGTAATCAAGGGTCAGCTCACCAGCGAAGAGACTGCCAAGTGCATCGTCGACCTCACCACCGAGATTGGCAAGACCCCCGTTCCCGTGAACGAGGCTCCCGGCTTTGTGGTGAACCGCATCCTCATCCCCATGATCAACGAGGCTGTGGGCATCCTCGCCGATGGCATTGCAAGTGCCGAGGACATCGACAAGTGCATGATGCTGGGCGCTAACCATCCCATGGGCCCCTTGGCACTGGCCGACCTCATTGGCAACGATGTGAACCTCGCCATCATGGAGGTGCTCTACAACGAGTTTGGCGATCCCAAGTATCGTCCTCACCCGCTGCTGCGCAAGATGGTGCGTGCCGGTCTGCTTGGCCGCAAGACTGGCGAAGGCTTCTACAAATATTAATTTACCCGTGGAATCGGCACGATTCTGCACTAACCCGAATAATTAATTAAACATAATATATGGATTTCAGCTATTCAAAGACAGAAGAACTCTTTCTCCAGATGATTCGTTCATTTGCCGAGAATGAAGTGAAACCTCTGGCTGCCGAAGTCGACGAGCAGGAACGCTTCCCTCTCGAAACAGTCGAGAAGATGGGTAAGCTTGGCCTCATGGGCATTCCTGTACCCGAGCAGTATGGCGGTGCTGGAGGCAACGTCCAGATGTACATCATGGCCGTTGAAGAACTCTCCAGAGTGTGCGCCACTACCGGCGTTGTGCTCTCGGCTCACACCTCTTTGTGCATCGCTCCCATCATGGAGCACGGCACCGAAGAGCAGAAGATGAAATATTTGCCCAAGCTCGCTTCGGGCGAGTGGATTGGCGCCTTCGGCCTTACCGAGCCCAATGCCGGTACCGATGCCGCCATGCAGCAGACCACAGCCGTCGACGCTGGCGACAAGTGGATTCTGAACGGCTCCAAGATTTTCATCACCAATGCTTCCTATGCCAATGTGTTCATCGTCATGGCTATGACCGACAAGTCGAAGGGAACCAAGGGCATCTCGGCCTTCATCGTCGAGAAAGGCATGCCCGGCTTCTCGATTGGCAAGAAGGAGTTGAAGATGGGTATCCGTGGCAGCGCCACTTGCGAGCTCATTTTCGAGAACTGTGAAGTACCCAAGGAGAACCTGCTGGGTCAGCTCGGCAAGGGCTTCGGCATCGCCATGAAGACCCTCGATGGTGGCCGCATCGGTATCGCATCGCAGGCACTGGGCATCGCTCAGGGTGCTATCGACGAGACCGTCAAGTACACCAAGGAGCGCAAGCAGTTCGGCAAGCCCATTGCCAAGTTCCAGAACACCCAGTTCCAGATGGCCGACCTCAAGACTAAGGTCGAAGCTGCCCGCCTGCTGGTGCGCAGCGCTGCCTGGAAGAAGGACAAAGGCATTCCTTATTCGGCCGATGCCGCTATGGCTAAGCTGTTTGCTGCCGAGACCGCTATGGAAGTAACCACCAAGGCTGTGCAGTTCCACGGTGGCTATGGTTACACGAGAGAGTATCCTGTTGAGCGCATGATGCGCGACGCCAAGATTACCGAGATCTACGAAGGTACATCAGAGGTGCAGCGCATGGTCATCGCCGGTCATTTATTCAAATAATCAATGGAGGACAGCACTATGATGAAAATTATCGTTTGCGTAAAACAAGTTCCCGATACCACCGAAATCAAAATCGATCCCGTGAAGGGAACACTCATTCGCGATGGTGTGCCCAGCATCATGAACCCCGACGACAAGGGCGGTCTTGAACTCGCTCTGAGACTCAAGGACCAGCATGGCGCACACATTACCGTTATCTCAATGGGTCCTCCTCAGGCCGACGTCATTCTGCGCGAGGCCTTTGCTATGGGTGCCGACCGTGCCATCCTGCTCAGCGACCGCAAGTTTGCTGGTGCCGACACGCTGGCTACCTCTTATGCCCTTTCTGGCCTGTGCCGCACGCTCGACTACGACCTCATCATCGCTGGCCGTCAGGCTATCGATGGCGATACCGCTCAAGTAGGTCCCGAGCTCGCCGAGCACCTCGACCTGCCTCAAATCACCTATGTGGCCGACGCTAAGCGCCTCGACAATGGCAACCTGCTCGTTCACAAGGAGAACGAAGACAGCGTGCAAGTGCTTGAAGTGGAAGGCAAGTGCCTCCTCACCGTTCTGGCTTCGGCTTTCGAACCTCGCTACATGAGCGTCAATGGCATCATGAAGGCCTATGAGCGCGAAGTAGAGGTTTGGGGTGCCGACAAGATCGATGTCGATGAATCGAAACTCGGTCTGGCTGGTTCGCCCACCAAGGTGTTCAAGTCGTTCCCCAAGGCCCTCAAGGCTCCCGGTGAAGTTCACGAAGTGAGCGAAGAAGAGGCTGTAGAGTTGATTATCAATAAACTGAAAGAGAAACACATCATCTAAAAGTCAAAGCTATGGAAAAGAAAGATTATAAGAACGTATTCGTTTTTGCTGAACAGCGTGAAGGTGTTATCCAATCCGTTGCATTTGAACTTTTGGGCAAGGCTCGTGACCTGGCCGATGTGTTGGGCGAAAAAGTAGTGGCCCTCTTGCTGGGTAGTGGCATCAAGGACAAGGCTCAGAGCCTTATCGAGTTTGGTGCCGACGAGGTGATTGTGGTCGACACGCCCGAACTCAAGGATTACCTGAGCGAGCAATACTCGCAGGTGATGTATCAGATTATTGAAGAGCGCAAGCCCAACATCGTGCTTTATGGTGCTACCACCATTGGCCGCGACATGGCTCCGCGTCTGGCTTCACGCCTGAAAGCCGGTCTTACTGCCGACTGTACGAAACTTGAAATTCAGGAAGGTGCCGATGGTCAGCTCGACCTGCACTCGACTCGTCCCGCATTCGGTGGCAACCTCATGGCTACCATCGTTTGCCCCAACACGCGTCCACAGATGTCAACCGTGCGTCCTGGTGTGATGCAGAAGATGGAGCGTCAGGCCGGTCGCCAGGGTGTGGTTACCGACTTCGTGCCCAAATTCGACACTGCCAAGTTCAAGGTGAAACTTGTCGAGACCATCAAGGCCGAC
>JAEEVB010000160.1 GCA_016287065.1 Muribaculaceae bacterium | reverse complement strand
TCGTGGCGTAAAGGTTGCCAAATAGAAGTAGTGGATGGCTTTGGTGCCTCGAATATTGCTTCTTGTTCTATGTGTGATCTTCTGTTTCTAGTAGCTAATGATTCAGTTCCGCCAGCGGCTGAAGTGGTTGAGGCAGAGAGAAATTGCGGGTCGATGTCGGTGAGGAATCTGCTAGGCGTTGTGTCGTTGGTCTTACCGTTCTTGAAACGTGAACGAGCATAAGTGATGATGCAGTTGCTCTTTGCACGTGTGATGGCGACATACATGAGTCTTCTTTCCTCCTCAATTGCTTTGTGGGAATCGCGACTCATGGATGAAGGGAACAGGTCTTCTTCGGCTCCCACGATGATCACATTGTCGAATTCCAGCCCTTTTGCAGCGTGGACCGTCATCAGTGTGACACATTCGCCCATGTTGCTGTCGTCATTATCGAGATCGGTGACGAGCGAGATGTCGGCGAGATAGTCGCTCATGGCAATGTAATCGTTGCCCTCTTCACGGCGTTCGGACACGAAGTCGCTGACACCGGCAAGTAACTCGTTAAGGTTCTCCTGACGACTGATGTTCTCGGGCGAATTGTCGGTGAGGAGAATTGCGAGCAATTTTGTGTCGTTGATGATTCGATGAGCCAGGAAATAGGCATCGTGGCCTTCGCGATTGAGATTGATAAAACCATCGATTAATGTGGCAAAGCTCTGTAGTTTACTAAGAGTACCTTTGTTTACATTGAGCTGATAGTTATCAGCGTTCTTGATTACTTGCCAAAGACTTGCATTGTTTTGGATAGCACAGTGTTGTACCTTTTGCAAGGTGGATTCGCCAATGCCTCGGGTAGGGTAGTTGATGATGCGACGAAGCGCTTCATCGTCGTCGGGATTGACAGCAAGCCTGAAATAGGAGATAGCATCCTTGATTTCCTTGCGCTGGTAGAAAGAAAGTCCACCATAGATGCGGTATGGAATGGCACGGCGCACATTACCATGGTCGTTACGCCTGCCACCGCTGCTCAGCGCTTCCTCGATACGACGGCTTTGGGCATTGGTACGGTAGAGCACAGCAAAATCTTCGTAGGAGCAACCCTGGCGTGCTTTCATGCTAACAATCTGGTTGGCAACGACAAAGGCTTCTTCGAAATCGCTGTAGCACTCGATGACCTTGATGCGGCTACCCATGTCGTTCTCAGAAAAGATGTGTTTCCTGATTTGTTGCTGGTTCTTCTCGATGAGCGAGTTGGCCGCGTTGATTATGTTTTGCGTTGAGCGGTAGTTACGTTCCAATTTGAAAGTCTTTAGCCCTGGAAAACTTTTCTTAAGGTTGAGAATGTTGTCGATACTAGCACCACGGAATGAGTAAATGCTTTGTGCGTCGTCGCCCACTACACATAGCTTGTTGTTGGCTTGTGTGAGTTGAAGAACAATCATGTGCTGCGCAAAGTTGGTGTCCTGGTATTCGTCGACCAGAATGTAGCGGAAAAACTCCTGATACTTTTGACTCACGTCGGGGCAGTCGCGCAACAGGATATTCATGTTAAAGAGAAGGTCGTCGAAGTCCATTGCTTCGGCCACCCGGCATCGTTCCCAGTAGGTGCGATAGATGTTTTTCATGAGAGGCCGTTTGGCACGATTGTCGGCTTCTATAAGTTCACGGTTGTTCTCGTAATCGTCGGGAGAGATGAGTGCATTCTTTAGGTTGGAAATATAGGATTGAAGTGTGGCAGGCTTGTATAGCTTGTCATCAAGTCCTAAGTCTCGAACAATGAGTTTGATAAGAGATTTGGAGTCGCTTTGGTCATAAATAGTGAAGTCGTGACGATATCCAATACGGTCGGCATTTATGCGCAATATTCTAGCGAAAATGGAATGGAATGTACCCATCCAAAGTTGGCTTGCGATATCATGGCCAACAAGTGCTTCGATGCGTTCACGCATTTCGCGTGCAGCCTTGTTGGTGAAAGTGAGCGCCATGAGCTGATAAGGCTTATAGCCCAGATTGAGCAGGTGCACTATCTTGTAGGTGAGTACACGAGTCTTGCCTGAGCCGGCTCCGGCAATCACCAGTGAAGGCCCGTCACAATACTCGACTGCTGCCCGCTGCTGTTCGTTGAGTTTGCTCAGATAATCTTCCAATTATATGATGTTTAGTTTGTTGTTGAAATGAACTACAAAGATACTCATTTTTATATTATAAAACAAATAGGTTGTAAGGGTGATTTGAATGTTAGTGAAAGATGAGTCACAGAATCGACGAAAGTAACAAAAAGAGCAAAAATGTAATAATTAAGATGAGTGGGGTAAGAGGAATTTTTATTTTGTTTAATTGTGATAAATGATTAACTTTGTGGTGCAAAAAAATAGGCATCAACAATCGGATAAACGAAAGATTTGAATGATAGACAGAGCGACAGTTGACCGGATTATAGACGCTGCCGACATTGTTGAGGTGGTGAGCGACTTTGTTACGCTAAAGAAGCGTGGCAAGGACTGGCTTGGTCTGTGCCCGTTTCACAATGACCGGAGACCGTCGTTCAATGTGTCACGCACAAAAGGTATCTACAAATGCTTTGCATGTGGAGCTGGAGGTGGCGTGGTGAACTTTGTGATGCAGCATGAGCAGATGACGTATGTTGAGGCTCTGCGATATCTTGCTAAAAAGTATCATATAGAAATTGAGGAACGTGAACTGACTGATGAAGAGCGCATGGCTCAGAACGAGCGCGAGAGTATGCTCGTGGTGAATGAATTTGCTATGCAGTTCTTTGAGGAGCAGTTGGCTAACACCACCGATGGCCAAGAAATAGGGATGGCCTATTTTAAGGAGCGTGGATTTACTCAAGAATCGATCAAGAAATTCCATCTTGGCTATTCGCCCGAGGGTCGTAGCGCTTTGTATGATGCCGCGATCAAGAAGGGTTATAATCGTCAGATTCTCATTGATGTGGGTCTGTGTATCGATGATGGCCATGGTGGCGGTTATGATCGTTTTCGTGGAAGGGTTATGTTCCCTGTTTTCAATATAGCTGGAAAGGTTGTGGCTTTTGGTGGCAGGACCCTACGCAATGACCGTGCAAAATATGTGAATTCTCCTGAATCGGCGGTATATAGCAAAAGCAATGAGATATACGGCCTTTTTCAGGCGAAACGAGCTATTACGAAGACAGACAAATGCTATATCGTAGAAGGTTATGCCGATGTGATATCGATGCACCAATCGGGTTTCGAGAATGTGATAGCCTCATCGGGCACTGCTCTGACAGAGGGACATATTCACAAGATACACCGCTTTACCCAAAATGTGACCGAATTGTTTGACGGAGATGAGGCAGGTGTTCATGCCGCCTTGCGTGGCGTGGACCTCTTGCTTAAGCAAGGGATGAACATCAAGATTTTGTTGCTTCCTGAAGGAGAAGACCCCGATAGTTTTGCTCGCAGCCATGGTGCCAGTGAGGTCAAGCAGTATATAGAAGAACATGAGACTGACTTCATTACATTCAAGTCGGAAGTATTGCTGAAAGATAGTCATAATGACCCCATTAAACGCTCTGGTGCCATCAGGGATATCATTCAATCAATAGCCTTGATACCAGAACGCATTACACGCTCGATATATGGTAAAGAATGCAGTAAGCGCTTTGATATAGATGAGAGCGTGATTATGGCTGAGGTTGGGAAGCAGTTTGAGAAGAACCGCGAGAAGGATTATCGTGAGAAGCAGCGTAGGGAAGATGATTCTCAACAACAAGGTAGAATGATTCCTCCACCTGATGTTCCAGACTCTGGAATATCGACTGGTGAGCACCATGGGAAACCATTAAATCGTGAGGGTGAATCAGGAACGAAGGTGCTGCTTGAACCTTTTGAGCGCGATCTGATAAGATATGTGGTTAAATATGGCATGTGCTACTTCTGCGACACCAATAATGGTGATGGTACAAATCGACCAACAACTCTTGTTGAATTTGTCAAAAATGAGTTGGCGTCGGACGGGATGGCATTTACCAATGCTGTGTATAAACGCATTTTTGAAGAGTCGGTTTCACTTATAGGTCCATTTTATGAAGCCTTAGCGGAGAAAGGTGCTCAGCTTGAACAGCAGATGGAGGACGAAATCAAAGCAGGAATCGTTGAGATTCAGCGCAAAGGGGTTACAGACCTTGAAGATGCCGAGAAGCAAGAAGAACAACTGAGGTCTCGTGTGGCCAGCAAATACCATAAAGAAGTTGAAGAATTCAGGCTTCAGTATCTTCAAAAACGGTTGTCATCAGATACCGATGACTTGCTCCGAGAAACGGTGCTTAACTTCGTGATTGATAAGTATCAGCTTAGTCGAATTCATACTCAACTTGGCGCTGTTGTGGTGACTGAAGCCGATCGTCTGACAACATTTGTTCCGAAAGCGATCAATGCATGGAAAAATGCCAGAGTGAATAAGCGCCGGCATGAGGTTCAACAACTTCTGGAGCACGCAACACCCGATGAACAGCGTGAGCTGTTTGTGGAATTACAAAAACTGGATGAATTGCGAGGAGAACTTGCTCGATTAACAGGTGATCCAGTGATAAATTCCCTATAAAATGTTAGAAAAGCGTTCAAATTAGAATTTTATTTGTATATTTGCCTTGTTATTAACAATGTGTTCTATTTTACACATTGTTGTTGAACATGAAAATGATTTATTAACAAGCTCTTGTACATGGGATTGTGCCAGGAGCAGAAACAAATAAACATCTATGAAATCAATTCGCATCCAAGTTCTGATGGCAATCATGACACTGTTGTGCCCATTGTTGGCCGAAGCCCAGCTGAATTTACCGATCAAGACTATTGGCGACGAATCGTTCTACTTTTATAAAACCGGTAATAATGAGTCGATACAGAGTATAGCTCAGAAGTTGGGCGTGACCGTTGACCAAATTGTTACCTACAATCCGTCGGCAAAGCTGGGTATAGCCAAAAAACAACTGCTGTTTTTCCCGGTGAGTGCTTTTGTGAAAGATGGTCAAGACCGAGCCAGCATGTCTCAGCCGGCTAATGAACCTGTAACGCATGTTGTGAAGAAAGGCGAGTCGCTATATGGTCTTGCCCGCAGTTATAACATGACGATTGATGAACTTGTTGAGGCTAATCCTAAAGCCAATAATGGCGTTCAGGAAGGTGATGTGCTGGTCATCCCTCAGAAGACCACTGTGGCGCCTATAGCATCGGCCCCTGTTGTAACAGAACACACACCACAGATAGAAGTGAAAACCATTTTCCACACCATCAAGAGTGGAGAGACCCTCTATAGCGTTTCGAAACACTATAACACTACGATAGAAAACCTGATTGCTCTGAATCCTGGCATATACCCCGACAAGTTTGTAGTGGGTGATGTCATTAAAGTACAGCCAAATGTGACCGGTACGATAACGATAGAGAAGGACATCACCAAATTCTACACTTATGAAGTGAAAGACGGTGACACCTATGAA
>JAEEVB010000159.1 GCA_016287065.1 Muribaculaceae bacterium | reverse complement strand
CTTTCCTCGTCAATCACTTCCTTGCGGGCAGCGTTGATGAGCACACCGTTCTTGGGGAGCAGCTCAATGAGAGCCTTGTTCACCGACTTCTTGGTCTGGTCGGTAGCGGGAATGTGAAGGCTCACATACTGGTTGTTCTTGTAAAGGTCCTCAAGGTTGTGAACGGGTGTAATGCCGTCGGCTTCCATCACTTCGTCCTTCACCCAGGGGTCAAGGGCGCTAACCTTCATGCCAAAGCCCTTGGCGATGCGTGCCACGTTGCGGCCCACAGCACCATAGGCATGAATGCCCAGGGTCTTGCCCAGCAGCTCGGTGCCGCTGGTGCCATTGTAGCGGTTGCGGATGAGTGTTACCACCATGCCCATAACCAACTCGGCAACGGCGTTGGCGTTCTGGCCAGGAGTGTTCATCACGCACACGCCATGAGCGGTAGCCTCGGCCAGGTCGATGTTGTCGTAGCCTGCACCTGCGCGCACCACCACCTTGAGCTGGGGAGCAGCGTCAAACACTTCCTTGTCGACGATGTCGCTGCGCACGATAAGACCGGCACAGTCGGCAATTGCCTTCATCATATCTTCTTTTGTTCCTTTCTCAACAAGCACGAGCTCGTGTCCGCCTTGTTCAATCACCTCCTTGATGCCCTGAACGGCAACAGGTGCAAAAGGCTTTTGAGTAGCAACTAAAATTTTCATGATAATGCTTATATATATAAATAATGAATTAATGGTTGTTTTCAAATTCTTTCATGGCTGCGGTGAGCACCTTCACGCTGTCGAGAGGCAGTGCGTTGTAGAGCGATGCACGGAAACCACCCACGCTGCGGTGACCCTTGATGCCCATGATGCCCTTAGTGCCGGCGAAGTCGATGAATTCCTGCTCCAGTTCCTTGTACTCGGGTTTCATCACGAAGCACACGTTCATGATCGAGCGAGAGTCGGGATTCACTGTGCCGACAAACATGCGGCTGTTGTCGATGGCATCGTAGAGCACGCGTGCCTTTTCTTCGTCGATCTGCTGCAAGGCCTTCACGCCACCCAGTTCCTTGTACCACTCGAGAGTCTTGAGTGCGGTGTAGATGGGGAGCACAGGAGGTGTATTGAACATCGAGCCCTTCTTCACGTGAGTCTCATAGTTGAGCATCGTGGGGATGGCACGGTCAACCTTGCCCAGTGCATCAACCTTCACAATCACGAAGGTAACGCCAGCGGGAGCCAGGTTCTTCTGAGCACCACCATAAATCAGGTCATACTTCGAAACGTCGATAGGACGGGTGAAGATATCGCTCGACATGTCGGCTACCATGCGCACGGGGACGTCGAGGTCGCGGCGCAGCTCGGTGCCGTATACGGTATTGTTGGTTGTGATGTGCAGGTAGTCAACATCGGTAGGAACCTCAAACTTGGTGGGGTAGTACACATAGTTGTCCTGTTCGCTGCTTGCCACAACATTCACTTCGCCAAACAGCTTGGCTTCCTTGATGGCCTTGTGTGCCCATGTGCCTGTGTCGAGGTAGGCTGCCTTTGTCTTGAGCAGGTTGTAGGGAACCATGGCAAACTGAGTGCTGGCACCACCGCCCAGGAAGAGTACCTCATAACCTTCGGGAATGTCGAGCAGCTCCTTGAACAGAGCCTGTGCTTTGTCCATCACAGCCTGGAATTGCTTGCTGCGGTGTGAGATTTCCAGAATCGAGAGACCCATGTTGTCGAAATCACGAATGGCTTCAATGGTATTGTCAATGGCATATTGACTCAGAATTGAAGGACCGGCATAAAAATTATGTTTTTTCATAAATCAAAAAAATTAATTTAGTTAAAAAGGTTATTATCTTAATAAGGTGTTTGACGAGAATGCTCTCATCAAGGCACTACAAATTTATAAAATTTTTGTGACAGTGCAATCGCTCGCAAAAAAAATGACAACAGGCCCACCAAAAACGATAACCCTGAAAAATGACGCAGTGACACGAAATTCAGGGGAATTTTGGCACTTTGACAAAAAATCTGAACCATTTGTGAGAATTTGTTTGAAAATCCTTTGTTTTTAAAAAGATTATGGGTTTGGTTAATGCTTGTTAAATGTGTCAAATTCCTAAAAATGTTTGTTTTAGGAGAAAAATTTTGGCCAAAAATGCTTGCCAATAAGAAAAATTGAACTATATTTGTAACGTCATTTGAAACACATCAAATAACGATAGAAATTAATTGTTCTATACAACAACTTAAAAATTAATATTATCATGAACGTTGAAAAGATTTTAACTAATCTTGAGGCAAAGCACCCCGGCGAGAACGAATACTTGCAGGCAGTGCGCGAGGTCTTGTTGACAGTGCAAGACGAGTACAACAAACACCCTGAGTTCGAACAGGCTAAGATCATCGAGCGCATGGTTGAACCCGACCGCATCTTCACTTTCCGTGTGACTTGGGTCGACGACAAGGGCGAAGTTCAGACTAACCTGGGCTACCGCGTGCAGTTCAACAACGCCATTGGCCCCTACAAGGGTGGCTTGCGTTTCCATGCTTCTGTGAACCTCTCAATTCTTAAATTCCTTGGCTTCGAGCAGACTTTCAAAAACGCTCTTACTACTCTCCCCATGGGCGGTGGCAAGGGTGGCTCTGACTTCAGCCCCAAAGGCAAGAGCGATGCTGAAATCATGCGTTTCTGCCAGGCCTTCATGCTCGAGCTGTGGCGCAACATCGGTCCTGACACCGACGTTCCCGCTGGCGACATCGGCGTAGGTGGTCGTGAAGTAGGTTATCTCTATGGCATGTACAAGAAGCTCCAGCGCGAGTGCACCGGTACTCTCACTGGCAAGGGCTTCGAGTTCGGCGGCAGCCGCATTCGTCCCGAAGCTACTGGTTTCGGCGCTTGCTACTATGTAGAGAACATGCTTAAGGACCTCGGCACCAGCTTCAAGGACAAGACTGTGGCTATCTCTGGCTTCGGTAACGTGGCTTGGGGTGCTGTAACCAAGGCTACTGAACTTGGCGCTAAGGTTGTTACCATCAGCGGTCCCGACGGATACGTTTACGATCCCGATGGCATCAGCACTCAGGAGAAGATCAACTATATGCTCGAACTCCGTTCAAGCGGTAACGACATCGTTGCTCCTTATGCCGAGAAATTCCCCAATGCTAAATTCTTCGCTGGCAAGAAACCTTGGGAACAGAAAGTTGACATCTGCATGCCTTGCGCTACTCAGAACGAAGTTCGTCTCGAGGACGCTAAGATGATGCGCGACAACAAGGTTATGCTCGTTGCTGAAGTTTCTAACATGGGCTGCCATGCCGACGCTATCGACCTGTTCATCGAGAACAAGATGGTCTATGCTCCTGGCAAGGCTGTTAACGCTGGTGGTGTTGCCGTTTCTGGCCTCGAAATGACCCAGAACGCTCAGCACATCTACTGGACTGCCGAAGAGGTTGACCAGAAACTGCACCAGATCATGAACGACATCTATGAGCAGTGCTGCCGCTACGGTAAGGAAGCCGACGGTTACATGAACTACATGAAGGGTGCCAATGTGGCTGGCTTCATGAAGGTTGCTCATGCTATGATGGGACAAGGCATCATCTAATCTGCGTAGATGATGCATAGTAATTAAAGCGCGATTTAAATCAACTTTAAATAGATTGCTTAACTACTATGTGCAAAGGCAGGTCGAGGCGTGAGCCCCAACCTGCCTTTTCTTTTATCTGAAGTAGTATTTTTCAAGAAAAATGACTAATTTTGCAGAAAGCGGCTTACTAATATAATTAAGGTGTAACAAAACACATGATCATGCAAGCAAGAGTGACAGTGGTGGGAGGTGTGAACCTCGACATAACAGCAACGCTGCGAGGCGATTTTGTCCCGGCCGACAGCAATCCTGGCCGGTTGAGCCTTGCCTGTGGCGGCGTGGCGTGCAATGTGGCGCAAAATCTGCAGTTGCTAGGCCATGAGGTGCAATTCGTGACCGTGTTTGGCGCCGATGCCTTCGGCGCGATGTGCCGCGACAAGTGCCAGCGCATGGGGCTTGACCTGAGCCAGAGCCAGGTGTGCGAAGACAGTCGCAATGGCATGTATCTGTGCGTGAACGACCATCAGGGCGAGATGATGGCGGCTGTGGTCGATAACGAAATCATGAATCGCATCACGCCCGACTTCCTTGCCGAGCGCATCCATGCCATCAACCGTTCGGCTACGGTCGTGGCCGACACCAATCTCTCGACCGAGGCTTTGCAGTATCTCATTGACCATTGCACGGCTCCACTCGTTGTCGACGCCGTGAGCACAGTCAAGGCTGTCCGCATTGTCGAGGCACTTGAGCGGAGCTCGAAAAAGCACCTTCATTGCCTGAAGCTGAACCATCACGAGGCACGAGCCCTCACGGCATGTGAAACCGTCGAGGCTATGCTCGATGCCCTCCTGCTCAAGGGTGTGAAGCATGTGTTTGTGACACACGGCGCACAAGGTGTGTACTATGCCAAGCAGGCCGCCCACGACGCAGTCACACACCTACATCGTCCTGCGCTGCCTGTGGAGGTGGTGAACACCACAGGGGCAGGCGATGCCTTTGTGGCGGGCATTGTGCATGGCCACTTGCTGGGCTTGCCCGTCGAGCAGGTCATCGACCTCGGCCAAAAGGCTTCCAGTGCCGCACTCATGACTATGAAAACGGTGAATCCTGAAATCAAGAACTATCTAAATAAATAGCAATGAATCAATACCTTTCTATCTCACCCGAAGTGAAAGAAGCGCTCGAGACAGGCAAGCCTGTGGTAGCGCTCGAGTCCACAATCATATCGCACGGTATGCCTTATCCGCAGAATGTGCAGACCGCCATGCGCGTCGAGCAGACCATACGCGACCACGGCGCCGTGCCCGCAACCATTGCCGTGATCGGCGGCAAACTCAAGGCCGGCTGCACGCCCGATGAAATCGAATATCTAGGCAAGAAAAGCCAGGCCGTGACCAAGGCGTCGCGCCGCGATCTGCCCGTGCTGGTGGCTCGTGGCGAAGATGGTGCCACTACCGTGACCACTACCATGATCATCGCCGCCATGGCTGGCATCAAGGTGTTTGCCACCGGTGGCATTGGCGGGGTGCATCGCGGTGCCGAGACCACCATGGACATCAGCGCCGACCTCGAGGAGCTGGCGCAGACGCCCGTCATGGTGATTTGCGCCGGAGCCAAGTCGATTCTTGACCTCGGACTCACCCTCGAGTACCTCGAGACCAAGGGTGTACCTGTGATTGGCTACGGGACCGACGAACTGCCCGCCTTTTACACCCGCCACAGCGGTTTCGGTGTAGATTACCGCATCGACACTCCCGAGGAACTTGCCGCCGCCTTCCATGCCAAGTTGGCGATGGGGCTCAAGGGCGGTATGCTGGTGACCAACCCCATTCCCGAGCAGTATTCGATGCCAGCCGACGTCATCAACAAGGCCATCGACGAGGCTATTGCCGAATCCCAGCGCCTGGGCATC
>JAEEVB010000158.1 GCA_016287065.1 Muribaculaceae bacterium | reverse complement strand
CTTGCCACGAAGCAAAATAATTACATTGTCTATACCAACGGTAACTTTGGTGCAGTCATGGTTTGGGACTACAATGGCGACCCCTCGGGCACTATCGCGAAGGCAAGTTACCCCAACTTCCTTGACCAGGACAATAAGACCTATGAGTGGAGCTTCATCTTCGATTTTGCCGAGGACCAGAATGGCCTTATCTGGATGGGCAGTTCCAATGGTATTATCTCGTTCGACCCGAAGCAAGCCTTCAATAGCAACTTCCGCATCAATCGCATCAAGGTGCCGCGCAACGATGGCACCGACCTGGCCGACTATCTGCTCGATGGTATGCAGGTGAACTGCATTGCAGTAGATGCAAGCAACTGCAAGTGGATTGGCACCAATAACCACGGTGTCTTCTATGTGAATCCTGATGGTTCCCAGATTATCAGGCAGTTCACGACCGAGAACAGTCAGTTGCTCTCTAATAAGATTTATGACATTTGTTGCAACGAAGCCTCTAACTCGGTCTTCATCACCACCGGCAACGGCCTTATCGAGTACTTCTCTGACTCGTCCAACCCCGTAGAAGGCGACATGAGCAATGTGATAGCCTACCCCAATCCTGTGCGGCCCGACTACGGTGGCAACATCACCATCACGGGACTCAAGGACAACTGTCTGGTGAAGATTGCCGACTCGGCAGGCAATGTGGTCACGCAGATGCGCTCGGTGGGTGGCACTGCTGTGTGGGATGCCCGCACCCCGTCGGGCGACCGTGTAAAGAGCGGCGTCTACTTCGTCTTAGCCTCAACTTCAGGCACCGGCTCCTCCCTCTCGGCAGTCTCTAAAATCTTAATCATGCGCTAATCGACCTGATTCCTATGAAGCGCAAAAACCTGTTCTTGCTTGTTTTGCTGGTGGCGCAGTGTGCGATGGCGGCCGTGAATGGCCCCGCTCCGCCGCCGTTCCTCAAGCCGGGCGACAAGATTGCCGTGCTATCGCCCTCGGGTGCTCACACCTATAATATTGTGGACTCGGCATGTGCCGTGTTCGGGCGTTGGGGTTACCAGGGCGTGATCGGGCCCAATGTGGGTGCACGCTGGCATGGCTTTGCAGGCACGGTGGAGCAGCGCAAGAACGACCTGCTTTGGGCACTGCGAGATACTACCATCAAGGCCATTATGTGTGCCGACGGCGGCTATGGCGTGATTAATGTGCTGTGTGAGGTGCCCATCGAGGAGTTTCGCAAGAATCCGAAGTGGATTATTGGCTACAGCGACATCACGGGCCTGCTCAGTTCTGAGGTGCGGGCTGGTAACATGGCCATTCACGGCAACATGTGCTACTGGCTGCGCAAGACCCACGGCACCGACCGCCTGTCGCAGATCCTGCGCGAGATTCTCACGGGCGAGTTCCCCGGCTATGTGATTCGGGGCCATAAGTATAATGTGAAGGGCACAGCCTCGGGCATCTTGCTGGGTGGCAACATCTCGGTGTTTACCGACCTGGCCGGTTCTGACTACGATTTCCTGGCCAAGGACTATATTGCCGACAAGGACGTGATCCTCTTTTTCGAGGACACCAACGAAGACATGCCTCATGTCGACCGCATGCTGCAGCAGTTGCGCATCCGCGGCATCATCAATCATGTGAAAGGTGTGATTGTGGGCCGCTTCAAGGGTTATAGCCCGACCAACGGCTGGAGTTCGATGTATGAGCTGCTCAACCACTATTTCAAGGACGGCAGCATACCGGTGTGCTACGATTTCCCCACGGGCCACTTTGCCGACCAGAACTATCCCCTTATCGAGGGTTGCCCCGTGACACTCACGGTGGAGACCGACAGTGTCACGCTCGATTTCAATAATCCGCTAGCTCCTAATATATTAAACGAATAAAACATAATAATTATGAGAATAAAGACGATTACACTATTCCTGCTTGCCACTATGGTGGCCGGCATGGCTACGGCACAGCAGACGATGCCAGATTTTTTGAAGAAGGGCGACAAGATTGCCGTTATATCGCCGGGCAGCACGCCCAAGGCCCCTGCGGTCGATAAGGCGTGTAAGGTGATAGAGAGCTGGGGCTATGTGCCCGTGCGCGGTTCTTATCTGCTTGAGCAGTATCACATGTATGCCGGTACTACCGAACAGCGTACCACCGACCTGTTGTGGGCCCTGCGCGACCCCAGCATCAAGGCCATTTTGTGCACCCGCGGTGGCTATGGTTCGTCGCAGCTGCTCTATGAGATACCGCTCGACACCATTAGTAAATACAAGAAGTGGATTATTGGCTACAGCGACATCACCGCGCTGCACAGTGGCATGGTGCGTGCTGGTGGCATGAGCATCCACGGCAATATGGGCGGTCGCTTGAGCGATACCGGTGGCACCGATGAGGCAAGTATCGCGCTACGCAAGCTGCTGTCGGGTGAACTGCCGCATTATTCCTTCCCTGCGCACCCCTATAACGTGCAAGGCAAGGCATCGGGCATCTTGCTGGGCGGCAACATGTCGGTGTTCTGTAACATTTCAGGCTCTAAGGACTATGACTTCTTCGACCGCGACTTTGTGGCAGGCAAGGACATCATCCTGTTTATGGAAGACGTGAGCGAGAATTTCCCGCGCGTGTGCAGCATGCTCTATCAACTCAAACTCAAGGGCATCATTGGCCATGTGAAGGGCATCATTCTGGGCCGATTCACCGACTATACCAAGCCCGCCAATGGCTATGATGACATGAACGACATGCTCCGGGAGTATCTCGGTGCTTACAATATTCCCATCTGCTTCGATTTCCCCGCCAGCCACGATGAGGACTGGAACTATCCACTCATCGAGGGCTGTCCTGTGACCCTCGACGTGACCGCTACAGGCGTCACTCTCGACTTCCAACAATAACCTGCTTCGTTAGCAGTGATATAGATGAAGCCCTCTGAGATTATTGAAATCTCAGAGGGTTTTTGATTTCTGTGTTATTCACCTTTTCCGCGCCTTCACAATATTCTAACTTCGCACGCACATGAACATTATTAATTTTTAAAGTGAACTATATAGAACTTGGCCCAAACCCTGCGGGACCTGATGCGAATTTACGAATTTAGCTAATTACGCTAATATTTTCTTCGTCAAATACATGCAATTAGTGAAATTCGCGTTAAAAAATGATTGCGGGCCAAATGCTATATAATTTCCTTATTTTTTGTATTCGCGGAAGAATGTAGTAACTTTGCACAAAGAAGTTACGAAAAGAGTGTAATTTATTGGAAATGAGCGTAGGTTAATTGCTCTTGATAGTAATAGGTTACGATTTAGTTAGTTATCTACTGCATTATCCTTCTGCGCGTTGCGTAACCTTCAAAGAACTCTTCGTATGCAAAAGTAGCTATTTAATTCGAGATTTTGATATAAACTCCCGTTTTTTATCCCCTCATTCATAAGAATTTTCCGTAAAAGCGGTATTGTCCGTCGGCACACCATTGCCCAAAACGAGTTTGGAACAAACGTGTGCCGACTACCGCATAGCTGGAGAAAAGGGCATTGCCTCACGCCTAAACGATGTTTAGACAGATGAAGCAATGCCCCTTTCTTTTGCGCCTATGCCAAGAGGTGCTTTTACGGGTTTTCAAATGATTTTTCTTTTTTCGCTGTCTCTTTTGCCGGAAGCGGAAAGTGAATGCAGAGTGTGTCAGCCTGCCCCATGAATGAAACAGGCGCCCACACACAGCCGGACAAACCGGGAAGAATGATTGTTGCCACCCGGCTGAACAAGTTCCGTCGGATCGGAAACAATCATACTTCCTTTGTTGTGGTTTGCCCTTTTCACGCTTCCGGTGATGTCTTTTTCCTTTTGGTGATTCTTTTTTTTACGGATTTTCCCCTGAAGTTTTTTTCTACACAATCTGCCTCTGTTTTCGTTTACCTCCATTTTGCGCCTTTCAGTAAGCCGCATCAGTCAGTCATTTTCGTTCTGGGCGCAAAGGTAATTCCGGGATTGGACGGGAAAGCAAGGTCAAGCCTCCTGTTTTCGGTAAAAATCTCCAGCCCTGCGGGTAGTATTTTGACCGAAAAACCTTGCATTCCCTAATCCCTACCTTTTCAAGCACCCGAAACGAAAACGACCGATGCGACAGAAAGACGCATAAAAAAAATGTCGGATAAACGAGAGGCAGATAAGATAGTTTGAAACTCAACTCCCTCAGCTCTTGAATCCGCATTAAAAACAAAAAAATCAAAAACAGCGAAGATATGACGGCAACGGCAAATTTCAGACAAATGGCGCAACACATCGGGTTGGCGATATGCGGCTTGATGATGCGCACCGCCTTCGGGGTGTTCGGCATCCTTTGGGGCATCATCAGAGAGATTGTAAACGGAGTGTTCCGAGTGGCGATAGGTGTAATCGTGGCTATCCTTTCCACCATTGCCTTCTTTGGCTTCATCCTTTGGTTATTCACCCTTTAACCCTTACCGACATGGCAAAAAGAAACAGCAAGACGGCAGCGCAGCAGTGCAGATATTACGAGGTGGACAACATCTTCGTGTATATGGTGGAAACGTACATCAACGGCAATTTTGAAACTTTCCGAAGATTGTACCACGAACTGAACAAGGACGCACGGAGGGATTTCATGGACTTCCTTCTCAGCGAGGTAGAGCCGACCTATTGGAGAGAGATACTGAAACAGATAATCTAAAAATGACAGCGATATGAAAGGAACAGACCATTTCAAGAGAACGATATATATGTACTTGGAACAGCGTGCGGAGGAAGATGCGCTATTTGCAAAGAAGTACCGCAACCCTGCCAAGAACATGGACGAGTGCGTGACCCACATTCTGAACTATGTGCAGAAAAGCGGTTGCAACGGTTTCACGGACGGAGAGATATTCGGGCAAGCCATCCACTACTATGAGGAAAACGAGATAGAGGTGGGCAAACCGATGGACTGCCAAGTGGTTGTGAACCACGTTGTGAAACTCACGGCAGAGGAAAAGGCGGAGGCACGTCAGAACGCTGTCCGCAAATACCAAGAGGAGGAACTCCGCAAGTTGCAGAACCGCCACAGACCGTCAGCGAGAAAAGAAAACCAACCCCAACCCTCATTATTTGATTTAGGCTTATGAAACCGAAGACCAAGATACAGAAAGAGGTGGCAAGACTTTCCGCCAACCTTCGCCCCATATCAGCGACACAAATAGATTGGGCATACCGCCACTGCGTTGAGCATATCGGCTACCGCACCAAGAAAGGGAACATCACCTGTTCCGACTGCGGTCACGAGTGGCACAGCGACAGCGGACTATGCGACACCCTTGAAGGCTGCACCTGCCCCAAATGCCATGCCGAACTCAAAGTGCAGGACACACGCAGACGCATCTACAAGGAAACGCAGAATTTCAGCGTGATAACCACCTGCAAAGGGTATCAGGTAATCCGCGTGGCGCAGGTCAGATGCGAGAGCAGGAAAGGCGAACCGATGCGTTTCTACTGCCACGAGGTCGTGCAGCGTTGGATTTCACCCGACGGCAAGGT
>JAEEVB010000157.1 GCA_016287065.1 Muribaculaceae bacterium | reverse complement strand
CCTAAACCCTCAACCGCGAGCTTACTCGCATCTCATTATATGCTATCACCATTTCCCTCACACCCATTTCCCCTTATCTTCGCCCTCGCAACCCTTCCGAGTCCTCTGAGAACTCCGAGATTTCCGAGTAACCAGTGGCAATAAAAAATAACCGCGCACCGCGCGGCTTTTGCTGAGCTTCGGGCTCCCGTTCGGTCGCGAGCCCTTCGGGGTTCCCGCGAAGCGGCACAAATCACACCGCGACAATGCAAATGAGTCGGCGCCTGCGCGACTCCTATAATCCTCAACTCCGTAGCAACCATTGTCATCAATGGAATAATTGTCAATAAATTGTCCTCAATTGTCTGATTATAATAAGAAACTCGCGTTTTTCTTGACCATAAATAGTTCATTATTTGGAAATATTGTGTAATTTTGCACTGCCTATTGGCTGTCGGCGACCACATGCGAGCGCCAAACGAGGGGTTCTCCTCGCAAGACACAACTCGTTCAGTCTCCGACGGGCTCACAGCCAACGGCGTTTTGCTATTATATTAACTGCCCTGTGAGCGGGCCAACAAAACAAAAAATCTAAGGTATGAAAAAGATTTTCGCAATCATCTGCGTGGCAGTGCTGGGCATTGGTGCCGCACATGCCGAGAAAGGCCAGAAAGGTCTGGGCTTTAACTTGAATTATGGTACTGAAATCGAGAACTTCGGTCTGGGTGCTAAATTCCAGTATTTCTTCACCGACCATCTGCGCGGCGAGGCTTCGTTCAACTACTTCTTCAAGAAGCACGAGACCTACATGTGGGATGTCAACGCCGACCTCCACTACCTCTTCAACGTGACCGACCGCTTCCACCTCTATCCCGTTCTCGGCCTCACACTGGCTAATGCCAAGACTTCAGGTTTCGACGGTATAACC
Source organism: Muribaculaceae bacterium (assembly GCA_016287065.1). GTDB lineage: Bacteria > Bacteroidota > Bacteroidia > Bacteroidales > Muribaculaceae > Sodaliphilus. The sequence goes on along the minus strand of JAEEVB010000157.1, from coordinate 4,662 downwards.
AAGTTTGGTGCCAACATTGGTGGCGGTGCCGAGTTCGACGTAGCTCGCGACTTTGCCGTCAACTTCCAGGTTCGCTACTCGGCCGTGAGCAAAATCGACCAGGCTGTGATCACGCTGGGCGCAACCTACAGATTCTAATAGGTTAACGTCTATAAAAAGGCTAAGAGAGGTGTGCACTATATGGAGCACACCTCTTTTTTTGCCCCAAGCTGTAAAATTCTCAAGAAAAAAGCATTCGTTTCTCAACAAAAAGAAATAAATTTGCCCCCGCTAATGCAAATTATCAATTTTATCATATCATGCTTAAAAAATTTGGACTATTACTGTTAACTTTGGGTATCGGGCTTAGAGCCAGCGCTGTACCTGCCTATCCCGAACCTTTCACCTTCACACAACCCGACGGCAGCACCATCACACTGATAGCTGTGGGCGACGAGTTCCAGAACGGCCTGACGACCGCCGACGGTCTGACTGTGGAGAAGGGAGCCGACGGCTTCATGTACTACCGCACCACTGCGGGCATCAGCCAGGTGAAGGCGCACGATGCAGCCAGCCGCACGGCAGGCGAAGCGACCTTTATCGAGAGCAACCGCGACAAGCTGAATTTCAGCGCACAAATCACGCCACAGGCACGTCAGCGCCGGGCATTGGTCAGAAACCAAGCCAGCAAAGTAGGCTCCACACAGGTGCCCACCATGGGAAGTCCTCGTGTGCCCATCATACTAGTCGAATATGCCGACAACGCGATGGCCAACTCCAAGACCAAGTTTGAGGACCATTACAAGAGCGGCGACAAGAGTGTATTCAAGTACTTCAGCGACCAGTCAAACGAACTATACACACCCCAATTCGACATCTACGGAATCTACACCCTCGACAACAACCGCGAGGACTACGGCGGCAATGTCTACGACTCCTACGGTAACCGCAACGACCAAGGTTTGGGACGCATGGTGGAGCAAGCCATCTTGAAGGCTGGCGATGAAATCGACTGGAGCAAATATGACAACGATGGCGACGGCGAGGCCGACGTGTGCATCGTGGTCTATGCCGGTGTGGGCGAGGCTCAGGCCAGCTACAGCGTTCCCGAGTCAATCTGGCCCTGCCAGTGGTCGCTCTATGCGGCCTGGTATTATGGATATGGCGACGTGGGCTCCATGGTGCGCAACGGAGTTACCATCGACCGTTTCGCCGTATTCAACGAACTCAACGGCAGCAACGACTACGGCACAATGCTCGACGGCATTGGCACCTTCTGCCACGAGTTCTCGCACTGCCTGGGACTGCCCGACTTCTATGACACCAACTACGGAGGCCACTACGGCTTGGGAACATGGAGCCTCATGTGCAGTGGTTGCTACAACGGACAGCAAATCAGTGGCGACACCCCTGTGGGCTATGGCGCCTACGAGAAAAACTTCATGGGATGGTTCGACTACACCGAGGCGGCCGACAACACCCACTACACACTGCCCGTGTGGAATGCGGGAAACGACATGGCTGTGCGCGTCACCGCACTCAACCCCGACGAATACTTCATACTCGAGAACCGCCATCGCCAGGGATGGGACCAGTGCATTGAAGGCGAGGGTGTGCTCATCACCCACTTTACCTATGTACCCGACCGCTGGGCCTATAACACACCAAACAACGAGGACGTACAGCTTGCCACCATCATTCCGGCCGACGGATCTCTGAACAGCTACAGCGAGAGCGGTGACCCCTTTGGCACCAGCAATCACGACTTCACTGCAACCAGCAACCCCGCAATGATGGCCAACATGGCGGCCGATGGCACATTGGGCGCCACCACAGGACAATACGGCACCATCGACAAGCCCGTGACCGAAATCAACCTCAAAAACAACGGAACAGCCTCATTCTGGTACAAGAAATTGCCATTCGACACCTTCTCCCCTCTGATGCTACCTGCCGACGCATCGCTCATCACCAACACCGGCTTCACTGCACAGTGGACCGACCAGACCCAAGACCAGTATGTCAAGTCCTACACGTTGCGGGTGAGCAAAGACGGCTTGCAATACGACCCCATTTTGCTTGATGAAGCCGACTTCAGCAACTTTGAGACCGTGGTGAACGGCAGCTACCTGACCAATGTGTCGGGAAGCTACACCCAATACCTGCCACAGGACTGGTCGTGCGGCTCCAGCCTCTATGTTTACGACGGTTCCATACTCATTGGCGACCACATCGGCACCAAGACCTATAACCTGCCCGCCGGCTACGACAAAATCTCGGTTGTAGTGAACGGTGCATCGTTCAACGAGACCGGCTATGGCACATCCACAGTCGCCATCACTGCTACGGGCAGCAACAACGGCACCGTCATCGCAATGCCGGGTGGCAACTATGCCAACTACACCTGCGTGCTCAATGCCACCGCCAACGAGTCTGTCACCTTCACTGGCGAGAACTATCCACGCATCACCAATATCAAGGTATATGCTGGCGACATCAACGACCCCACAAAGGCTCCGCTGCTGCTCGCTTCCGAAACCGGCGACTCACTGATACGCATCATCACAGGCATCACCGACAAACAATATGCCGTCGACAATCTCGCAGCGGGTGGCACCTTCAACTATAAGGTGAAGACCGTCTATATCGACGACACCGAGAGCACCTGGTCCAACGTGGAACAGGTTACCCTCCTTCCTGCCGCGCAAGGACTTCGCGGCGATGCCAACGTAGACGGCAAGGTAGATGTGAACGACGTCACCACCGTCATCAACTACATCCTGAGCAAGAACCCAACACCGTTCAACTACGACAATGCAAACGTGAACGGTGATGAAGCGGTGAACGTGATGGATGTGACCCTCATCATCAACATCATTCTGGGAATCAACTGATGCTCATGCTCACATAACAAAAAACCACCCGCATTCGGGTGGTTTTTTGTTGGCCATGGGTAGAAGTGTTAGAATTCAGGCAGGTTTTCTGGAAAAATGATACAAAACACTGCAAAAACCGTACAAAAGGAGCTCAATTACCTTTTTTTTGACACAAAATGCCTGCAATCTCCATTTTTATCAGTATATTTGCAACATTATACAGCATTAACCAAAAGAAATACACATTTATCTAAAACAATTTTATATGCTTAAACCTATTTCCTTTTTCCTTCTCACCTGCTGCATGCTTGTGAATGCATTCTCAGCATCGGCAGGCAATACTGGCATAAACCGCGACGAAGTGATCGCACTGCCCACTCCCATCCTTAACGAGGCATCCAACGTGGCCACCGAATCATTCACCGCCACTTGGACCTATCCCGGCGACGAAGAGGTCACATTCTACCTCGAAGTGATGAACACCTACGACGACGTCGTGTTTGAAAGTCCTTCAGACGTGTGCTCGTGCGATGTCACTTGGCTGCTCATGGGACACACCTACCATTTTCGCGTGAGGGCCCTGCAAAAAGACAATCCAAACATCGTGAGCGAATGGTCTGAAACCAAGACGGTGACAACCCTCACCGAACCTATACTCACCGTGTCGCCCACCACGCTCAACATGACGGCGGTTGAAGGTGGCGAAGCCTACGCCACATTCATGATTCAGGGCCAGTACCTCACCGAAGACGTGCACATCACACTCACCGACCCCGATGGAGTGTTCCGCATCAGCCGCACCATGTTCTCGGCCTTCTCAGTCGAGGCAGGTGCAGTAGTCACCACCTATTTCACCCCATCACAACCTGGCAACTACAGTGCCTATGCCACCATCACCTCGCCCGAGTCAAGCGACCTCGTGGTGCACATTTATGGCACCGCCACCATGCTAAAGGAGACACCCGTGATGAACGAACCCGAGGACGTGAAAGCCACTTCCTTCAAGGCAACATGGACTCCTGTGCCCAATGTGGAGAGCTACACGCTCTTTGTAGATACCGAAAGCCAGAGCAACGAGACCCTCATCGAGCAAGACTTCAGCAACTTCACACAAGCCCAATACACCTCCAACACCCTCTCACAATTCGATGTCGAGGGCTGGAGCGGACAATATGTGTATGCCCAGAACGGTGCCTTGCGCATCAACGACCGCGCATACTATCCCGGTTACCTCACCACACCTGAGCTCGACTTGAGCCAGAGTGGCGGCTATGTGACCGTGACCATCAACGCCAAGAGCTATAGCACTAGCGACCGCAATGTGTATCTCACCGTGAAGAGCAGCAGCGACAGCAAGCAAATCGACCTCACCGACGATGCTACCGACTATACCGTGCTGCTTGGATGTCTGGCCGAGGAAGCACAGAAAATCACCATCGAAGGACGCAACGCCAATCAGAAACGTGCCCTCGTCTATAACCTGAGCATCGTCAATGGCGATGCCACAGCCAAGCCTCGAGCCATCAGCGAGCAAGGCGACAGCACACAACGCGTCATCTCCGGCATCACTGCCAACAGCCACACTGTGACTGGGCTCAAGCGTAACGGCACCTTCAACTACAAGGTACAGCCCACCTACACCGATGGCACACAGGGCAACTTCTCTAATATCATGCAGGTGACACTCAACGGCGAGGACAGCGGCATGCGCGGCGATGCCAACGAAGACGGCAAAGTAGATGTGAACGATGTCACTACTGTGATCAACTACATCTTGAGCAAGAACCCAACGCCGTTCAACTACGAC
>JAEEVB010000156.1 GCA_016287065.1 Muribaculaceae bacterium | reverse complement strand
AGGTACTCGACACCGACGAGGCTGCGAGAGCGTATAAAAGCGGCAATCCAGCAATCTTCCCCATTGTGTTGCCATACAAGACTGCCGCATACACCGACGACGTGTTCAAGCGCGGGCATACGGTCTTCATTGACATTGACACGACCGAAATCGCCGACGAGGTGTTCTGCCGCTCGGACGAACTGAAGGCTATGATTCCCGCGTTAGTCGCCGTATGGTACAGTCTGCGTAACAAGTTGCACTTCGCCTTCCTGCGCCCTTGGGCAGAGCCTATCGAACACGCAGCCTATTGGAAACTGCTCTCGGACGAACTAATCAAGTGCGTCGGTGAAATCTTCGGCAAGGATGCTGCTGAATCTTGGCGGAGACACAATGATACGAGCCTGTCAACTTGCAAACACCTAATGTCGGCGGGCTATACCAAGGATTTCAAATGGTTTGACGAGGCTGACACCTTCGAGGTTGACCTTGCGATGAGAGAGGAAGCCGTAAAACGATATGAATACCGTAGAATCCAATCGGTTACACCGCAGCAATACAGCCTATTCAGCGACGAAGAGGTGAAGAAACAGTGGAAAAAATGCAATTTTGTGAAAAAGTTTGTCGCGTGGTGCGAAAAGAACCGCAAATACAAATACTATAAGCAAGACAAGGAGTACGACTACAAGGTGGAGATGGTGGACGGTGTACTCTACAATGTTTGGCGCAACGACGGTACTGTTCACATACTGAAGACGTGTGGAGGATTCAGGATGGCAGACTACCGCAAGCGGCATATCTCCGCCGCTGCTGTTATGGCGGCTTGTCTCTGTGATGCCTCCTTCGAGGAATCACTGTATTCGACGGCAAAATATTATGTCGAGAACTATTACGAATATGATGCGCGGGATTTCGAGAAGGACATTATCTTGCCAAGGGTTGAAGCAGCCTATGCCAATAAGGAACGCAACCTGCGGATGTGCGAATCCACCTCCTACCTTCTCGAAGAGCGTCAGGTAGTAATCGCCCCCATAACGCCCGACGGCTACACCGTGAGCCGAGGAGAGGGTGCTACGGTTCGGTCAGCCGTCAAGAGGTCAGACCGCCAAGCCCGCTTCCTCGCATTATACGAACAGGGCGACACCACGGCTGTGATGACTATGAAGATGCGGGCTAACGGCTACCCCCGTATATCTGAACACGTGACCTACAAGGTCGCCTGCGAGTGCGGAATCAAACTCGACAAGCCCGACTACAAGTATCGGGGGCGTTATGACTACAAGGACAACAGGGGCAAGTACAAAAATGCCTACAACCGCGACGGCAAACGGACAATGGTGCGGGTGGAGGATATAGACAATGTGAATCTGTTCCCGACCAAGAAGGCGTTGGAGGATTATATCAGCAAGCAGGAGGACGAGTGGCTCGCACAGAACACCGACGAAGAATGGCTCAAAGAGATTGGGCTGGATTAGGTTTAGAGGTTTTGGCGAAGGGGGTGTGCTGGCGCACACCCTCACGTGTGCAGGTGTAAAGGGGGTTGGATTCCTTTTTTTTTCGTTTTCTTTTTTGGGAACAGGTGTTTGCGAATCGTGCATATAAAAAGGATACTTATACACACAATAGTCTATAGATTTTTTATATGCAGGGATGAATCAGCCGACTTATATATGAGATATATATCAAATATGGACACGTGTCAAAATAATCTTTGAGCCCCCTATCTTTGATAGCCCGTTCTCGTATCAAAAATATTTTTTAGGTTAAACTGCTTTAGCACTGGTAGTTACAAGAAAATTTTGTATCTTTGCCGTGTGTTAAAACAACGGAAATGAGAGCAGTGATATACGCAAGGGTATCGACCAGCGGTCAGGATTACCAGCGGCAGTTAGCCGAGTTGAGAGCCTATGCCGACCGTATGGGTTACGAGGTCGTGCAGGAGTTCACCGAGAAGATTAGCGGAGCGAAGAAGGTGGCTGAACGGGAAGCCTTGACGGGCTTGTTGGGCTATGTGGAGACCCGCAGGGTGGACAAGGTGCTTGTCTATGAGTGCAGCAGGTTGAGCAGGCGGGCGGTTGACTTCCTGTCAGTCATTGAGCAACTGACCGAGCAAGGAGTATCTGTTTACATTCTTCAGAACGGATTGGAGACCTTATTGCCTGACGGTAATCCCAACCCCATTGCCCAGTTGGTCTTGGGCATTCTCGCCCAGTTCAACTCAATGGAAAGGTCGTTAATCCGCAGCCGTATGGAATCGGGCTACAACCATTACCGTGCGAACGGCGGTGTGGTCGGGCGCAAGGTCGGCTATCGCAAATCCGCCGAACAAATGAAGGCAGAGTACGCCGAGGAGTTGCGTCTGCTGCGTAAGGGCTACTCGTTAGCCAATGTGTACAAGTTGACAGGCACGAGCATCAACACGCTCCGTAAAGTCAGGAAAATATCGTAGAATCATTCACCCCAACCGAGGGAATACAACCGACAAGAATCAGGGCAAGATTATGAGCAGCAAGGTTACTAACCCATTGACAGGCAACGCTGAACAGAGTGCCGTCTGTCGCTCTTCGGAGGGCAAGAATCAGGGCAAGGCTTCCTGCATTGTGCTGGCTATCAGCAGTGTTAGAAGTGCCGTCTACCGCTCATTTGAAGAGATGCAATATTTTGCGTCTCTATTTTTTTACCCTCGATACAGCTTTTCTTTTTTTTGTATTTTTGCAGATAGATTTGTGGACGAAAACTGCGTTTTCGGCTGCGAAACTGACATAAAAAAGTACTTTTTTAATTCTAATGATTATGGATAAAGAAATTCAAGAGAAAGTAAACCTTTGGTTGTCAAATGATTATGACGAAGCAACACGCAACGAGGTTCTCCGCTTGCAAAAAGAGGACCCCAAGGAATTGTCGGACGCCTTTTACCGCGATTTGGAGTTCGGTACGGGCGGTCTTCGCGGTATTATGGGCGTGGGAACCAATAGGATGAATAAATATACGGTGGGCGCCGCCACCCAAGGTCTGGCCAATTATCTGAAGAAATCATTTAAAAATGAGGCACTTAAAGTGGTGATTTCCTACGACTCACGCTTGCACAGCCGCGAGTTTGCCCAGATTTCCGCTGAGATTTTATCCGCTAACAATATCAAGGTTTTCCTGTTCGACGAACTGCGCCCCACACCAATCCTCTCGTTTGCGGTGCGTCACCTGCAGTGCAACGCCGGTATCATGATTACCGCTTCGCACAACCCGAAAGAATACAATGGATACAAGGTCTATTGGGAGGATGGCGGGCAACTGGTGCCGCCACACGATGTGAATGTTATCAAGGAGGTGAACAAAATCACATCCGTGAAACAGGTTGAATGGACCGCCAAACCTGAACTGATTGAAATGGTGGGCGAGAATGTGGATAAAGCATATTTTGATCTGCTGCTCCCACTCTCCATGAATCCGGAATCCATCAAGAAGGCCAAGAAACTGAAGATTGTCTATACGCCGCTGCATGGCACGGGCATCACCATGGTGCCCAAAGCGTTGAAGATGTTCGGTTTTGAGGATGTGGTGCTGGAAGAGGCACAATCCATACCCGACGGCAACTTCCCGACAGTGAAATCGCCAAACCCGGAAGAGAAATCCGCTCTGGAACTGGCACTGAAAAAAGCCGATGAGGTGAATGCGGACCTGATTCTGGCCACCGACCCGGATGCCGACCGTGTGGGTATCGCGGTGCGTAACGCAGAAGGCAAGATGCAGTTGCTCAATGGTAACCAGACGGGTACCTTGCTGTTCCATTATATGTTGTCGCAATGCCAGCAAACCGGCAAAATGCCGCAGAATCCGTTTGCGGTGAAAACCATCGTCACTACCGACCTGATTCGCCGCGTGGCGCTCGATTTCAATGTGGAGTGCTTCGATGTGCTCACCGGTTTCAAATACATCGCCGAGGTGATTCGCGCCAACGAGGGCAAGAAACACTTCGTTGTGGGAGGCGAGGAGAGCTACGGATACCTGATTGGTGATTTTGTGCGCGACAAGGACGCTATCTCCGCCTGCTGCCTCATTGCCGAAATGGCCGCCCATTACATGGTGAACAATACGGCTAATCACAAACTGCTTACGGATGTGCTTCACGACATTTATTGCAGTTACGGTTTCTTCAAAGAATCGCTGCTTTCCCTGACCGAAAAAGGACAGGAGGGTGTGGCCAAAATCAAGGCGATGATGGACAACTACCGCCAGAATCCGCCAAAGACCTTAGGTGGCCAACCTGTGGTGATGATGAAGGATTACAGCGCCAGCCGCTCCTACGACTTGGTGAACGGCACCAACGAACTCATCAACCTGCCCACTTCCAATGTGTTGCAGTTTTTCACCGCCGACGGCAGCAAGATTACGGTGCGCCCGTCGGGTACTGAACCCAAAATCAAGTTCTATTTCGGCGTGGTGGAACCTGTGGAGAAACGGAAAGACATTGCCGAGGTGGAAGCCCGTTTGGATCAGCGCATTGAAACATTGAAGAAGGATTTGCAGTAATCCTTCTTTGCACATTTATAAAATAAAAAAGGGACGCCATTATGGTGTCCTTTTCTTTTATTTCACCGTTATTTCATCCATAAACAACCATGCTTGTTCGCCAGGACTGATGTGCCAACTTGGCATCTTGCCGTAGTTATATACTTTCACTTTCAGATAACGACCTGTTTCATTGCCGTTTACGGTAAAACTATGCAGTTTGGCGTCTTCGGATTTCTCAGAACCGATGCCGTTTGTGGTGCCGAAGGGACGGAATTGTTTTCCATCATCGGAGATGAAAACTTCCACTTTGGAGGGGAAGAAGATCCAAGCGCGCACATCCTCCAGACAGTTTGCGGAGACGGAGTGCACGGGTTTGCTCTGGTGCAGGTCGATGATGGCCTCAAAGTCGCCTTGGAAGCCCTGCCAACCGCCCACGCGCCAGTTAGCCAGCGCGTGGATCTCATCGATGAGTCCGTCCTGCCCGCCCGCAAAATATTGAGGGCTCGGCATGGTGATGTAGTTCACCGTTTTATCTTTGTTGAAATGACGGTATGTCGCCTCGGCCACTTTGCTGGCACCCGACACCTTGTTGTAAGCGATGGCTTTCAGTGTGGTGGTCCCTTTCAGCGTGATGGGTTCCGTGTATTTCATGCCGTGAGTAGGCGCAGGTGTGCTGCCGTCCAAAGTGTAGAAGATATCCGTGAGTGCCGACATGGGTGCGGCGTCCGGCACATTGCGCTGGTACAGGTTGATGGACACGGTGAGCGAGTCGGTGAAACTCGGCTGGTCGGTGGAGAAGTAGGGCACCGTGGTCACCGTGGGTCTGATGATGGTTTTAGGCGTGTTCTGATAGCCCACACCCCAGGTCTCACTGGGCTTGTCACCCATCTTGAACCCCAGCAAACCGCCATCCTTGATCTGGTTGTAGGTGATATAGGACACGTTGAGGGGCTCTCCGTTGTATATAACCGACTGGATATAAGGGAGATCCTTGTCTCGGGTGACGGTGAATTTAGCACCGTTCTCCAAGTTTATCGTGACTTTGTCGAAAAGCGGGTAGCCGATGATATACTGGTTCTTGCCTGGACATACGGGATAGAAACCCATGGCGCTGAACACGTACCAGGCCGACATCTGACCGCAGTCCTCATTGCCGCAAAGGCCGTCAGGCTGCGAAGTGTAGAGTT
>JAEEVB010000155.1 GCA_016287065.1 Muribaculaceae bacterium | reverse complement strand
ATATAGGATTCATACTCCTGCTTGGCGAAGTGTTCGACTAATGTGGACTTGCCTACACGACGTGCTCCCTTGATGAGCAAAGCAGTGGAACCATTTCGTTCCTGCTTCCACTTGAGCATGCTATCATATAACTTACGTTTAAATATTCTTTCCATAATAGCGTTATTATTTGCCTGTGCAAAAATAGTGGTTTTGCCGAAAATCTCAAAATGTTTTGGTAGGAAAATGCCGAAAATCTCAAAATTCTGGGTAGTTTTGGGTAGTTTTGCCGAAAATCTCAAAATGTTTTGGTGGGAAAATGCCGAAAATCTCAAAATGTTATGTTGCTCTACTATTTACTATCTTACTGTTTTACTATTTTACCTTTTTACTGCTCTACTTAAAGTTTTTTTTGTACTTTTACGCAAAAATACAGCAATTGAAATGAAAAAGGCATTGATACTGTCGTGTGTGGCGCTGCTCGCCGCCACCACCAGCTGCAAGAACTGCTCACGCGAGGAGGAGCAGCAGTCGTCTCATCTGTTCTGGAGCGACAAGCAGCAACAGCTGCAGCAGTCGGGCGGCAACCTCATCGAGGTGAAGCTGCCCGCTGGCACGAGCAACCAGCGCATCGACTACGAGGCGATGACAGTGTACTTCAACCCGAAATACCACATCCCCAACTGCGTGGCCTATGAACTGACCGCTACTGAGATTGCCCAGGCCGACGCGCCCGACTCGCAAAAGCGCAACAACTACACCTTCAACGCCGACCCCAAGGTGAGCAGTTGCCCCGAGTGGTGGGAGTACAAGGACAGCTACTACGACCGCGGCCACATGGCACCCGCCATGGACATGCGATGGAGTGCCAAGAGCATGGAGCAGTGTTTCTACATGACCAACATCTGCCCCCAGGATCACGACCTGAACAACGGCGAGTGGCGCAAGATGGAGGAAGCCATTCACAGCTGGGCGCGCACCTACAAGCAGATTTATGTCATGACGGGCCCCGTGCTGCCCAAGAACAACATTGAGATGACCGGCAAGCACAACGACATTGCCGTGCCACAGCAGTTCTACAAGATTGTGTATGCCCCGCAGCAGGGCATGGCCATCGCCTTCCTCTTCGACAACGAGAATGCCACCAACTCGTGGCGCAACCACTCCACTACCATCGACGAGGTGGAGCGCCTGACGGGCATCGACTTCTTTGCCGCACTGCCCGACAGCACCGAGGACGCCGTCGAGGCGCAGAACCAGTTCAAGAAGTGGCCTTATCATCGCGACCGCGAGTTTAATGATGGCTACAACTACAATAATACCCGAAACCGTAAACGCACGCACTGATGAACGCTCTTGACCTGAACCGCGACACCATTGTGGCCGTGAGCACCCCTCACGGCATGGGCGGCATTGCGGTGGTGCGTGTGAGCGGCCCCGATGCCTTGCCCCTGGTTGAACAGCGCTGGCGGGGCGCCAAGCTCGCCACAATGCAGTCGCACACGGCACATCTGGGCCAGTTGTTCGACACGCAGGGTGAACTGCTCGACGAGGTGGTGCTGACGGTGTTTCGCGGCCCGCACTCGTTCACGGGCGAGGATGTGGTAGAATTGGCGTGCCACGGCTCGGTGTGGATTCAGCGCCAGGTGGTGAACACGCTCATCGAGGCAGGCTGCCGCGCTGCTACAGGCGGCGAGTTCACGCAGCGCGCCTTTGCCAATGGCAAGATGGACCTGTCGCAGGCCGAGGCGATTGCCGATGTCATTGCGTCGGGGTCGCGCGCCGCTCACCGCGTGGCGATGAACCAGATGCGAGGCGCCTTCGGGCGCCAGTTGTCGGCGTTGCGCAGCCAGTTGCTGGAGTTCGTCTCGCTCATCGAACTGGAACTCGACTTCAGCGAAGAGGATGTGAGCTTTGCCGACCGTAGCCGCCTCATCGACCTCGCTACCAACATACACGGAGTAATAGGTCGCCTGTCGCGCTCGTTTGCCGTGGGCAACGCCATCAAGCATGGTGTGCCGGTGGCGATAGTGGGTGCGAGCAATGCGGGCAAGTCGACGCTGCTCAACGGCCTGCTGCGCGACGATCGCGCGCTGGTGAGCGACATTGCGGGCACCACCCGCGATGTGATCGAGGACACCATGGTGCTCAATGGCGTGCAGTTCCGCTTCATCGACACGGCGGGCATCCGTGAGTCGGCCGATGTGATCGAGAACATGGGCATCGAGCGCTCGTTCCAGAAGATGGACGAGGCGCAAATTGTGCTTTGGGTGATTGATGCTACCACGGGCATGGACGAGGTTGAACGCCTGGCTACAACCATTGCGCAGCGATGTGCAGGCAAGCAGCTCATTGCCGTGGTCAACAAGACCGATGTGGTGGCTGGCGAACCCATAGTGGCGGCTTTGCAGCAATTATTGCCCGAGGGCACCGCCGTGATGGCCATCTCGGCCAAGAACAGTGCCGACGTGGAGCGTCTGGAACAGCTCATCGTGGAGCGGGCCATGCTACCCGAGGTCGACAGCGAGGCGCTCATTGTGACCAACGCTCGGCACTATGAGGCGCTGGTGCGTGCCGGCGAGGCGATTGAGCGCAGCATCGAGGGACTGCGCACGGGGGTGAGCGGCGACTTCGTGAGCCAGGACATACGCGAGTGCATGCACTATCTGGGCGAAATCACCGGCGAAATCAGCACCGACGACATCCTGGGCGAAATCTTTGCCCGCTTCTGTATCGGGAAATAACCTCTCAGAGCTAGCAAAATTATATTTGAAATGATATAAAATGACGTATTTTGTGTAATTTTATATTTGAAATGATGTAAAATTGGAATTTTTTTATAATTTTGCATTCGAAATAATATAATCTTACATTATGGAAAAAACGAAATTATCAATGATAGTCAAAGTTTTGCGCAAAGAATATGGCCTGACACAAGAAGATCTGGCCATGAAATCGGGTGTGGGGCTATGCTTTGTACGAAACTTGGAGCAAGGAAAGCGTTCGCTCAGAATGGACAAGGTGAATCAACTCCTTGACCTGTTTAATTATGAACTGATAGCAGCAAAGAAGTAGAGACATGAGACAAGCCCGAATATATCGTAAAGACGTTCTTGCAGGCCTGCTTACTGAAGAAGGCGGCGAGTATCGCTTCTGTTATGATGCTGCCTATCTCAAGCTTGATAATGCGTTAGCCATTAGCCTCACGCTGCCGTTGCAGGATGAAGAATTCGTCAGCCCTGTGCTTTTCCCATTTTTCGACGGCTTGATTCCTGAAGGCTGGTTACTTGATGTGGCTCTGCGCAATACAGATATCAGTATCCTTGACCGAATGTCGCTGCTGCTGCTCTGTTGCAAAGAGTGTATAGGTTCAGTTAGTGTGGTACCCATCAATCAACAAGAAGATTAACAATGTGTAAATGCCTGTATTGCTATAAAGAATTGGATGAGGGTCAGCGAGACTTTCATCGGCATTGTGCCCGAAAAATGTTTGGGCAGAGTGTGGCACCAATTATTGAATATCGACATGAGGATCTTGACCATTTGGCCGAACAGATTATTCGTGCCCAGACGTCGCTGACCGGAGTGCAGCCCAAACTGTCGTTGAACCTGGATAAACATGATGGCGGCAGCCGATTGACAATAGTTGGTCTATGGGGAGACTACATTCTTAAGCCCCAGACAGAGCGATATCTTCAACTTCCAGAAAATGAGGACTTGACAATGCATCTTGCCGAAGTGGCAAAAATAAAGGTTGTTCCTCATAGTCTGATACGCATGGCAGACGGAAAGTTTGGTTTTATTACTAAGCGTATAGACCGTTATGGTGATGGAGGAAAGATTGATATGGAAGATATGTGTCAGATTACACTGCATCCAACAGAGTATAAGTATAAGGGTTCTTATGAACAGATTGCTAAAGCTATAGCGAAGTACAGTGATACGCCAAAACTTGATTTGACAAACTACTTTATGATTCTGTTATTCTGTTTTATTACAGGTAACAATGACATGCATTTGAAGAATTTTTCTCTTTATAGACCAAAGGATGCCTATCAGTTGACTCCAGCTTACGACCTGCTCAATGTTGCCATTGCCAATCCTGACGACAAAGAGGAATTAGCTCTACCACTGTCGGGTCGGAAGTCAAACTTGAAGTTGAGTGATTTTCTGAATTGTGCCACTAGTATGGGCTTGGATGAAACAGTTGTTATGCGTCTAATTGCTAATATGCACAAGTGTTTGCCGAAATGGAAGTTGCTGATACAGGAGTCCTTCCTTAGTGCTGAGATGAAGGAATGTTATGAAAAACTAATAATATCGAGATTGAATCGATTGCAGTGCTGAACAATTCTGGGCGAGATCTTTGCTCGCTTCTGTATCGGGAAATAACCGTTTTAATTTAAGTGTGTGGCTATGATTGCTTGAGTTGGGGCTGCAGACTCTGGCGAAAGGCGCTGGGTGACTGGCCGAGGTGCTTGGTGCAGTAGCGGCTGAAGTAGGAAAGCGAGGCAAAATTCATACGCTCGGCTATCTGCGTGAGCGAGAGGCGTTCGTCGCTCAGGAGGTCTTTCAAAATGGGCACCGTGTGGCGATTGATGAAGGAGCTGACGCTATGGCCAGTGACGCGCTTGATGGTGGCCGAGAGGTATTTGGGCGACACATGCAAGCGGTCGGCATAGTAGCTCACATCGCGCTCGGTGCGACTGATGCCGGTTGAGAGCAAATCCATGAGTTGTCTCACGATATAGGCCGTGCGGTCGGTATGCGTGTCGGTGGCATCGCGCTGGGCATGCGGTTCGAAGATGTCATACATCATCGTAAGACACAGGCTGCCCATGAGTTCGTTGTAGAACTGCAGGTGACGGTCGTTCAAGCGATCACGGAGCCGGTGAAAGTCGTCAAGCAGATGCTGTGCCTGCTCATCGGTGAGTTTGATGACCGGATTTTGATTCAGCGAAATGCTGCCGCCAATGCTGTAGTTGTTCGTGGGCAACTGTTTTTGCAGAAAGCTGTTGTCGGCAGCAAACCACTCGACCTGCATGTCGGCATGAGCGGCAAGGTTCTTGATGCGCTGGGGCGTGGGTATCACCACGAGGTCGTTCTTCATGATGTGATAGCAATGCTCATTGAACACAAAACTACCCTCACCGGCAGTGCACAGCAGGTGCAGGCAGGTGTGGCTCAACTCATTTGCGTTAATTGCATAGAAGTCGGTAGAAAAAATGAAATCTATCTTCATGATGCGATGATTTTCTGCAAAAATACCCATAAAAATGCGCAGAAACAAGCGAATTGTGCAAAAAGTGAAAATAGTGACGTTTTTTGTGAAACTTTTGCCTTATTAATCCGTTGTAACTTTGCGGTGTAAATGATTTGCAAAACAAATAAACCGTTTGGCAATCTCGAAAGAGAAACAAAAAGATATAATCAAATAAAAAGGAGAACAGACTATGATTTTCGACCGAAACGAACAGAAAGCAGTTGTGGCACTGCTGGGTGCCGGAAGTATGGGAACAGCCATCGTGCGCCGCATTGGTGCCGGCAAAAAAATCTTGCTGGGTGACATCAGCGAAAAAGCACTGGAACGTGTGGGCGACGACTTTCGTCGTTGCGGCTACGATGTGGAGACTATGGTGGTAAACGCCTTGCAGAAGGACAGCATCGAGGCTTTCGCACTGAAAGCTGCCGAGCTGGGACCGGTGATGTACTTCATCGACACGGCAGGTGCATCTCCTAATCA
>JAEEVB010000154.1 GCA_016287065.1 Muribaculaceae bacterium | reverse complement strand
CTCACTCTACCTCAACCCCGTCTCCACCGTTGCCCCCGGCTGCTACATCCTCTGGCAAAACCTCGTCAACAGCTACGAACTCTACCGCTCCGCCCGCAAATAATGACGCAGAATTTGCGACATTATCATACAAGAAACGACGCAGATTTTGCGTCGTTTTCACCTTGTTAGTCGGTGGGCTGGAGGGAGGCGAGGCGGTTGTAGAGACGCTCGAGGCGATTGTGCGACTGGAGCAGGCGGGCGTAGGGTATCTCGCCGCGCTTCACGGCCTCCACGATGATGTCGACCAGGCGGAAGGGCCGGTCGGGCTCAAAGCCGGTGTTGATGTTATTGCCCACACAGATGAGGTCGGCGCCGGCATTGATGGCGAGCACCAGGGCACGCTCGATGCTATACTGGTTGATGATGCCCTCCATATACATGTCGTCGGTCACCACCACGCCGTCGTAGCCCAACTCCTTGCGCAGCAAGCCTTCGAGGGTCTTGCGCGAGAGGGTGGCGGGATAGTCGGGGTCGAGTTTCTGGTTGAAGATGTGCGCCGTCATCACTAGATCGATGAGGTTATCATGAATGAGTCGCCTGAACGGGATGAGTTCAGTGGGATTCCAAGTCTGGGTCACATCCACAAAGCCCCAGTGCGAGTCGCTGATGGCGCTACCGTGGCCCGGGAAATGCTTCACGGCACAAAGCACGCCCTGCTTGTGATGCTCTTCAATAAGCCAGCGGGCATGGCGCACCACTCGGCTGGGGTCGGCACCATAGCTGCGGTCGAGTTTGCCTATGGCGGGGCACTGCGGGTTGTCGAGGTCAATTACCGGCGCCAAGTTGATGTTCACACCATAGCGGTGCAGATCCTCACCCATGCGGTGACCATAGAAGCGGGTAGTGTCTTCGTTGTCGGTTTCACCCAGATACTTTGCCGACACAATGGGACGGAAGCCATATTGTGTTTTCATGCGCACCACGCGCCCACCCTCCTGATCGAGGGCGATGAGCAGCGGATAGTCGGCATAGCTCTGCAGCTTCTTGGTGAGTGTTTCCAGCTGCCCGGTTGAGGTCACATTGCGCGAGCCGATTGTGGCATCGCCCGTGAGGTCGACATCGAAAAGCACAATGGCGCCCACCTTGAGGTCGCGCACATAGCGTGCGGCATCGCTCTGGTCGTTGATGCTGTCGCCCTTAAAGCCCACCATGAGCATCTGTGCGGCATAGCGGCGCAAAACAGAGTCGGCGGGCAACTGACCGTAGGCCACTCCCGCCGATATAATAGTTAGAATTAAAGACAGAATTTTAGCTTTCATTGCCGCCCATCATCATTTGAAGAAGTCGAAGAAGAAGTAGCAGGCAATCCACTCGAAACTGATGCCCTGCGCATAGCCAATCACATTCTTCTCGCTGTCGAGCACCTTACCGTTCTTCTCGATCTTGCCCAGCACAAGGCTCTCGCCATTGCACACGGTGCCATCGGTATTGATGTAGCCAATGCGATCGCCCTCAGGGTTGTAGATTTGCAAGTTCTTCACCTTGCCCACTACGCGGTTAGCCTTGTCGAGCACATTGCCGTTCTTGTCGAAGAAACCCATTGACTGATAGTTGGCATCGCGCACAGTGCCATTGGGTGAGATGCGACCCATGCTGTGATACTCGGCGTCGCGCAGCGTCTGCGCCTGAACCTGAGCGCCGCCCATGAGGGCTGCCACGAACAGGATTACTATCGATATTTTCTTGAAAGTTTTCATAGCGTTCTGTATTTAATAACACAAAGTTATACCAAATTTTTCAAAAAAACAATAAAATCGCTTTTCTGTGGTGCTTATTTGACTCTCAACACACCTAAAAGTTTAAATTTGGTTTATTTTTAATAGGCTTATGTAATAACACTTTATACTTTCCGTTTATTTTAGTATCTTTGCACGTTTTTAGGCAAATAACAATATTATCTATATAAACTCAGATGAGAAAATACAACATTATCAACAACTCGCTCGGCTGGTTCACATTCCTGGTAGCAGCCATTACCTACCTGCTCACCATTGAACCCACAGCCAGCTTCTGGGATTGTCCCGAATTCATTGCTCAAGGATATAAAGTAGAAGTCGGCCACCCGCCCGGCAACCCCATCTTTATACTCGTTGCCCGCCTAGCAGCCTGCTTTGCCGGTGGCGATGTGATGGCAGTGTCGAAGTGTGTCAACGCCATGTCGGCCATCTTAAGTGCCGCCACCATCCTGCTGCTGTTCTGGACCATCACGCATCTGGTGAAAAGGCTCGTGGTGAAAGACGGCAAGGAAGACGAAATGACACTTGCACAATATCTCGTGGTCATGGGTAGCGGCCTGTGTGGTGCGCTGGCTTACACCTGGAGCGACACCTTCTGGTTCTCGGCAGTAGAGGCCGAAGTGTATGCCTTCTCCAGTTTCTGTACCGCGCTGGTGTTCTGGCTCATTCTCAAGTGGGAGAACCGTGCCGACTCACCCACAAGCGACCGCTGGATCATTCTTATCGCCTATGTGTTCGGTTTCTCGCTGGGTGTGCACCTGCTCAACCTGTTGTGTATCCCTGCCATCGCGCTGGTTTACTACTATCGCAAGACCAAGAACTCCAACACCAAGGGCTCGCTCATCACGCTGCTGGTGTCGTTTGCCATCGTGGGTGTGATTCTGTATGGCCTTGAACCAGGCTTTGTGGAACTGGGCGGCTACTTCGACCGCTTCTTCGTGAACACGCTGGGTATGAGCTACAACACGGGTGCCATCTTCTATGCCATCGTGCTGCTGGCAGCCATCGCTTGGTGCCTCTGGGAACTGAAGAAAGGCAACAACGAGATGCTCATGAAGGTTTCGTTTATGGTGGCCATCCTGTTGTCGGGCATTCCCTTCATCGGATCGAGCCTGCTCATCCCCGCAATCATTCTCATTGCGCTGGGCGTGTATCTGTTCCGCTTCCTGAAGAAAGTGCCTACGCGCGTGTTCAGCAACATCATTCTGAGCATATTCATGATTTTCGTGGGCTTCACCTGCTACGGCCTCATTCTCATCCGCTCGAGTGCCAACACGCCGCTCGACGAGAACTCGCCTAACAGCGCCTTTGCCCTCAAGGGCTACCTGAGCCGCGACCAGTACGGCAAGTCGCCGCTGCTCTATGGCCAGGTATATACCGCCTCTCCACAACTCGAATTCACTGGCTCAAGTTTGAAGTACAGGTCCAAGAATGGTGACATGCAGTATAGCCGCGTAGTGAAGCAGAACGAGAGCGATCCCGACCAGTATGTGCCTACCAGCCATGACTTCGACATCGCCTATCCTTCTGACATGTGTATGGTTTTCCCGCGCATGCACTCGTCGATGCCGAGCCATGTGAAGTATTACAACGACTTCCTGGATATAGAGAACCATCCGCTCACCCATGTTGATATCTCGAAAGATATGATTGTAGATGAACAGGGCAATCCTGTTCAAGATTACAACATCATCGACTTTGTGACTCAGAACTACGGAATGAGTACTACTGGCATGCGACCCTCGTTCGGCCAGAATCTCGAGTTCTTCTTCGGCTACCAGCTGCACTATATGTACTGGCGCTACTTCATGTGGAACTTCGCCGGCCGCCAGAACGATATTCAGGGTCTGAGTGCCAGCGACCTGACGCACGGCAACTGGATATCGGGTATTCCCTTTATCGACAATGCCCGTCTGGGTGACCAGAGTCTGCTGCCCGCCGATTACACCACTGGCAACAAGGGACACAACGTGTTCTTCTGTCTGCCATTGCTGCTGGGTCTGATTGGCCTGTTGTGGCAAGTGTTCTCGAGCAAGCGCGGCACCGAGCAGTTCTGGGTGGTGTTCTTCCTGTTCTTCATGACGGGTATCGCCATTGTGCTCTACCTGAACCAGACGCCGCTGCAACCGCGTGAACGTGACTATGCCTATGCCGGTTCGTTCTATGCCTTCGCCATTTGGATAGGTATGGGCGTTGCAGGCATCTGGCGCAGCATTGTGTGGCTGATGAAACGCAGCAAGACTACCGGCGATGCCGAGAAAGATGCTGTCGTTAACCACGAAGTATCGGCAAGCAAGCCCGCTATGGCTGTGGCCGCTGTGGCTGCCCTCATCGGACTGTTCGTGCCACTGCAGATGGTGAGCCAGACGTGGGACGACCACGACCGCTCGGGCCGTTACTGCGCACGCGACTTCGGCATGAACTACCTGTCGAGCATCGATAAGAACGGTATCATCTTCACCAATGGCGACAATGACACCTTCCCGCTGTGGTATCTGCAGGAGGTAGAAGGCTATCGTACCGACGTGCGTGTAGTGAACCTGAGCTACCTCGCCACCGACTGGTATATTGCCCAGATGCAACGTGCTGCCTATGATTCCAAACCGCTGCCCATGCAGGCCGACAAGTACTCCTATGCCTATGGCGACCGTCAGAGCAGCAACGTCGACCCCGAATCCCGAACTGAACCCACTCCGCTGATCAAGAGTCTGCAAGAATTCTACAAAGACGAATCCAACAAGAGTGAAGACGGACGCATTTCAGGTAACGTGATGTATCCCAGCACCTTCATCCCCATTGATGTAGAACAGGCCATCAAGGCTGGCGTGGTCACCGAGCAGGAGCGCGACCAGGTGCTCGATGCCATCCCCGTCAACATCCAGCAAGGAAGCATGACCTCAAGTGACATCATGACGCTTGACCTCATCGCATCGTCGATTGCCGAAGGCTGGAAACGTCCGTGCTACTTTGCCATGACTGTGGCCGATGACCTCTATGACCGTTTCGCTCCCTACATTCGCAACACCGGTATGGCCTATCAGGTAGTGCCTATCAAGTACGATAATGAATCGCGTGCCGACATGCCTTGCTTCACCGACAAGATGTATGAAAACATCACCAAGAAGTTCCGTTGGGGCGGACTTGACAAGGCAGAACCGGGCTCAATCTACCTCGACGAAACCGTACGCCGCATGGTAGAGACCACCCGCGCCGCTATGGTGAGCCTGGCTTATGACCTGGTCAACGAGGGTATCATAGGCAAGCAGGCCAAGGCAAACGGACAAAGCGAATTTATGGGCAAACCCGTTGACCAGTACATCAACGACCGCTTTGCGAAGGCCATCAACATCATCAATCTCATGGAGGAGAAGTTGCCCGAGAAGGCTTGTCCCTACTCCCTGAACATGGGTGGCAAACAGCGACTCGCCAATGTCTATAATACCATAGGTACTGAACTTAACAAGCCCGAACTGGTGAAGAAAGCCATCAGCATTATCGAGGACGAGATTGTCCGCTACTCGCAGTATATGGTTTACTATCAGTCGCTGGACACTCGCGTGAATGGTTTGAGCAGCTATGACCATAATGTGATGGAGTATTACTATCCACAACTCATAGCACGCTACAAGGAACTGAATCCCGCAGGCTACGATGCCCTTATCAAGAAAGTGAAGAGCATGGGCGTCTACACCAACGAGGTGGAAGACTATGTGAAAGCCTTTGAAGAGCGCAAGCGCCTGGAGGAGAAATACACTGAAGAAGAGATTCAGGCCATGTACGAAGATGCTCAACGCCAGCAACAGCAAGGTGGCGGTGAAGAAAATGGAGGTTTTTCCATTCCTAGCGCCGAAGCCGCTGCTCAAGAGGATCAAAATGTAACCCGAAACTAATCATTCACATCAGGCGACGGGGTCATCAAAGCCCCGTCGCTCTATTTTTGATGATATGAGATTCACTAAACTCGTTGAACGTCCGCC
>JAEEVB010000153.1 GCA_016287065.1 Muribaculaceae bacterium | reverse complement strand
TAGTCGACAACTACCGTCCCAAGACCCGCTCTTGCGTGCGCCTGAAACTGCAGCGCGACGACGAGCAGGGGCTGCACCACTTCTTCGACGAGGTGAAGCGTGCCAAGAAGCAGGAAGCATTGCTGCTCGCTTACCTCGACCTCTCGCACTGGCTGCAACGCAGCAAACCCGTGATCGAAGTCACCAAGGACGACCTGCTCAAGCGGGCCGATGCCACCGCTGCCGTACTCACTGCAGCCTGTCAGCGGGGCATCTTCGAAATCTACAAGCAGGAAATCAACCGCTTCGACCACGCCAACCGGCAACTGGTCGACCCGCCCGTGCTCACCGATGAACAAAAGCGGGCCTATGGCGAGATTCACCAGTCTTTCCGTGAAAAGAATATCACCCTGCTGCACGGGGTGACCTCAAGCGGCAAGACCGCCATCTATATGCACCTCATCGCCGATGCGCTGAAACTGGGCAAACAGGTGCTCTACCTCGTGCCCGAAATCGCACTCACTACCCAACTCACACAACGGCTCGAGCAGGTGTTTGGCGACAAGTTGCTCATCTATCACTCCAAATTCAGCGACAACGAGCGCGTGGACATCTGGAAAAAACTGCTTCACAGCAGCGAACCCTGTGTGGTGATTGGCGTGCGCTCATCCATCTTCCTGCCCTACAGCAACCTGGGCCTCGTGATTATTGACGAGGAGCATGATGCCAGCTACAAGCAGCAAGACCCAGCCCCACGCTACAACGGCCGCAATGCCGCCATGATACTTGCCTCGATGCATGGCGCCAAGACGCTGCTAGGCTCGGCCACTCCCGCCATCGAGGTGTATCGCAAGGCGCAACAGGGCGACTACGGATTTGTTGAACTGCTCAACCGCTACGAAGACATACAGATGCCACTCGTGAGTGTCATCGACACCAAACGGGCCCGAAAACGCCACGAGATGCAAGGGCTCTTCTCACTCGACCTGATCAAGGAGTGCCGTCACGCACTGGAAGGCAACGAACAGGTAATCCTGTTCCAGAACCGCCGAGGCTATGCCCCAATGGTTCGTTGCAAAGAGTGCGGCTGGGTTCCCTCCTGCATCAATTGCGACGTGAGCCTCACCTATCATAAGCACACTCGCTCGCTCACTTGCCACTACTGCGGACACACCATCAGCCTGCCCGACCTGTGCCCGGCCTGCGGGTTGCCAGGCATTGAGATTGTGGGCTATGGCACCGAGCGCATCGAGGACGACATCGACCAGGTGTTTCCGGGCGAGAAAATCTCGCGCATGGACCTCGACACGACCCGCAACAAGAACAGCTACGACCGCATCATCAACGAGTTCTCGGCTCACAAGACCAACATTCTCGTGGGCACGCAAATGGTGACCAAGGGTCTCGACTTCGATGCTGTGAGCATTGTTGGCATCCTGAATGCCGACACCATGATCAGTTTCCCTGACTTCCGTTCCAGCGAGCGCGCCTTTGACATGATGGAACAGGTGGCAGGGCGCGCCGGACGCGCCCACAAACGGGGCAAGGTGCTCATCCAAACGTCGAACCCACAACACCCCATCATCGATTTTGTCGTGAAGCACGACTACCAGGGCTTTTATGAGCACGAACTCGCCGAACGCGAAAAATTTGGTTACCCGCCCTTCACACGCATCATCAACATCTATATAAAGCATCGCGACGACAATGTGCTCACCGAGGTAGCCGTGCGCTACAGTAACATGCTGCGCCAGGTGTTTGCCCACCGCGTGCTGGGTCCTGAGGCCCCGCTTGTGGCACGGGTTCAGAACCTATACATTCGCCAGATTGTGTTGAAAATGGAGTTGCAGGCCTCGATGAGCAAGGTGAAGAAGATACTGCGCGACATCTACGAGCAATTGGTTGCCATCGACTCGCGCGCCAAAGCCGCCATCATCTACTTTGACGTGGACCCCGTTTAAAGCCTCCTAGCCCCACTAGATAATCTTGTCCCTCTAGAAATACTAGAAAATCTAGAAATAAAGGCCCTTCTAGAATTCTAGAAAGGCCTGTAATCTTGTTAGGTGTGAAAATCTTATTCCTCGGCTGGCAGTTTGAAATTTACTGGCAGCGTATATCTCACATTCACCGGCTTAGTATCTTTGAGGCCGGGTTTGAACTTCTTGAGTTTTTTAACGGCTTCTATGGCAGCCTGGTCGCAATCGGGCGACAGTGATTTTGCCACCGTGATGTTATCGATATCGATTGAGCCATCTTTCTTGATTACGAACTGCAAAACCACTCGGCCATGAGTCCCTTCAATGATGGCTTGAGGGGGATATACCAAATTGGCAGCCAAGTCTTGAACCAAGGCTTCATCGCCACCGGGATAGAAGGGCATGCTATAAGGGTCGCGGAACACCTCGGTGTCGGCACCCTTCGTCTTCACCAGTTCATATTCCTGTTCGTGATTGGCTGCTGCGGTTGAATCGTGGTTGCAAGGGGGCAGGCCGTTCATCAGGCCATCGTCAATGAAGTCGGGGTCATCGGCACCATAGCCCACAACCACCTCTTTCACCTTGCCTTTCTTTTTCTTCTTGTTGACCTTTTCGGTTTTAGCCTTCTTGTCTTTGCGGAGTTCGGTTCCGTTGGCCTCCAGTGCCATCATGGGCACCAGCGCCACCAGCAATATAACAAACAATCTTCTCATGGCTCCTTATATTTTTAATGTTTCATCATCAATCACAAAACCCGAGCCTCTAAACCCCTAATTATAGAAGTCGTTGAGTGCTTCCTGGTCTTGAGCATGAGTATTCTCCTGCTCCTCGTTGTGCGATTCGCTCGAGCGCCTGCTCGAGCCCGTGCGCTCAAAGGGCAACTGGTCGCCACACATGTCAAAGTCCTTGGGAATTGCAAACTGCACCTTCTTGCTGTAGGGCAGCGACGAGTCGGCGAGCACTGCCTTCATGAAGCGTTCAAACATAGGCAATGCGGCTGCGGCACCCTGACCTTCGCCCGTGGAGGCAAAGTGGATGTAACGGTCTTCACCGCCAACCCACACGCCGGTCACCAGTTCGGGGGTGAATCCCATGAACCATGCGTCGGCATTGAAGTTGGTAGTACCCGTCTTGCCGCACACATCCACATCGAGGTTCAGTCGGCGTGCAGTGCCTCGCTTGACCACGGCGCGCAGCATGTCGATCATGCGATAGGCCGATTCGGCACTGATGGCCTGATTCTTCTTGGGGAAGAACTCGGCAAGCACATTGCCGTGGTTGTCGCAGATGCGGGTCACCATGACGGGCATCACGCGGCTGCCATAGTTGGCAAAGGCGCTGTAGGCCGATATCATCTCGTAGAGCGAAATCTCGCAGGCTCCCAGACTCAATGCGAGGTTGGCCTGCAGGTCGCTCGTGATACCGAAGTCGTTGTGCATCACCTCCACCATTTTCTCGGGCGTGTAACGCTCGAGGATGCGGGGTGGAATCCAGTTGCTCGACACGGCAAGCGCATCGCGCAATTGCGGATGTGAGCCCAGTCCGTGGCCACCACCGCCAGGAGCCCAACTGCCGTAGTGCGGCTGCGAGTTCTCGAAGTCGGTGCTGCAGGGTGTCTGTCCGTTCTGCATGGCCAGCGCATAGACAAAGGGCTTGACCGTAGAACCAATCTGGCGCGTACCGGTGGACACCATGTCATATTTGAAATGCTTGAAGTCGAGGCCGCCCACATAGGCTTTAACCTTGCCGGTGCGTGGGTCCATCGACATCATGCCGCAGCGCAAGAAGGTCTTCATGTAGAGCATGGAGTCGAGCGGCGACATGAGCAGTTCCTTCTCGCCACGGTCGTAGTCGAACACGCGCAAGTTCTGCTTTTGATTGAATGCCGACATGATTTCGGGGTCGCTCATACCCTGCGCCTTCATGGTGCGGTAACGCTCGGTCTTCCTGATGGAGCGCTTGATGAGGTCTTCCTTGGCCTTGGTCGAGAGCTCGGCGGTGTTGCGGGTATATGGATCCTTGTAACTGCCTCGGCACTCGTTGCGGAAGAAGCGGTTCTGCTCGGCAATCATGTGGTCGCGCATGGCCTTCTCGGCATGCTCCTGCATGCGCGAATCGATGGTGGTGTAGATGCGCAGGCCGTCGCTGTAGATGTCGTAATCGGAGCCATCGGCCTTCTTGTTCTTGTGGCACCAGCCATAGAGCGGATTGTTGTCCCAGTTATACTTGTCGGCATTATAGGCATTGATGTTGGAGTAATTGCTGCGCACCGGCTCCTTGGCCATCATGATGCGGCGGAGTTCTTCGCGGAAGTATGGCGCAATACCGTTCTCGTGGTTATCGACGGCATGGCGGTTGAGCAGCAGTTCACTCTGCTTGCCCTCGTCGCAACGCTCGGCGGTAAGCATTCCTTCCTTATACATCTGGTCGAGCACCACATTGCGTCGTGCACGCACGCGCTCTGGATAGCGGAAGGGGTTGTAATAAGACGGGTTCTTGCACATGCCCACCAGTGTGGCGGCTTCCTCGAGCGTGAGGTTCTTGGGTTCCTTGCCAAAGTATACCCAAGCTGCGCTCTTGATACCCACGGCATTGTTCAGGAAGTCGAACTGGTTGAAATACATCTTGATGATTTCCTCCTTGGTGTAGTAGCGCTCCAGTTTGAGCGCAATGACCCACTCGATGGGCTTTTGCAAAGCTCGCTCGAAGATGTTGGCCGACTCGGGCGTGTAGAGCTGCTTGGCAAGCTGCTGCGTGATGGTGCTACCGCCACCGGCACTTGTCTGTCCCATGATGATGCGCTTGACGAATGAGCGCAGAATGGCGATGGCGTCGATACCCGAGTGCTCCTCGAAACGGGCGTCCTCGGTAGCGATGAGCGCATCGCTCAGGTACTTCGACATCTGGTCGTAGTCGACATAAGTGCGGTTGCCACGGCTGCGGTAGAACTTGCCCATCTCCTTACCGTCGGCGGTGTAGAGTGTGGAAGCAAACTTGTCGGCAGGATTCTTGAGGGCCTCGATGGGCGGCATGTAGCCAATCACACCGTTGTAGATGAGGATGAATACCACTATCATGAGTGCAAAGAAGCCCGCAAGCGACCACCAGATGGTCTTGATGATGCGGTTGTTGCGACGAGCACGCTTAGCGGGGTCAACAGCTTTCTTGTTCGTTCCCATATCTATTGTTTATTGATTATGGTTTCAGTTTTTATAATATCTGCTCTAAAAAAAAGAGGAATAAAGTGCAAAGTTAGTAAAAAATTTTGCCTTTTCACGCATTTTTCAACAAAAGTTTCATTCTGCAATTTTTTATCATTTTCTAGATGATATTTTCCATCTTTTTTGCCTACCTTTGCACAAAACGGCGAAACCTACTCACTTGTGCGCTGCCTCTCTTTCATCCCAAGCCGTTTTCAAAGCAGCATGACTTCATGTGAGGTAAAGGGAGTTAAGCGCGCGACTGGTGTCCAGGCAGGCTGTTTTTGTCAGCGATTTCTATCTTTTTTTATTTAAATAATTTATATGGACAACAGAAGCTTAATTTCAATCTCCGATCTGAGTAAAGACGAAATTATGGCGATGCTCAAACGAGCAGCCGAGTTTGAAAAGAATCCCAATTGCAACATCCTGGAAGGCAAGGTAGTAGGCTCACTCTTCTTTGAGCCGTCGACCCGCACACGCCTCAGTTTCGAGACGGCAGTGAACCGCCTGGGCGGTCGCGTGATAGGTTTCAGCGATGCCAGGACCAGCAGTCAAGCCAAGGGCGAGACGCTCAAGGACACGATTATGATGGTGAGCAACTATGCGGACCTCATTGTAATGCGTCAC
>JAEEVB010000152.1 GCA_016287065.1 Muribaculaceae bacterium | reverse complement strand
AACTACCATGCCTATCCCGACAAGAATCTGCCTGTGCTCACGCCGGCTCCCGAGGGTTATGAGCCCTTCTTCATCGACCACTATGGCCGCCACGGTAGCCGCTGGCTCATTGCCGACGACAGCTACACCTATCCCGTCGAGGAATTGGAAAAGGCCGAACGTCACCAAGTGCTCACCCAGCGTGGGCAGGAGGTGCTCCAAATCCTGAGGCAGCTGCGCGATGCCTCCGACCTGCGACTGGGCGAACTCAGCGACATCGGAGCTGAGCAGCATCAGGGCATAGCACGGCGCATGTACCAGAACTTCCCCGAGGTGTTCAAAGGCAATGCCCATGTCGATGCCAAGTCCACGGTGGTCATCCGCTGCATCTTGTCAATGCTCAACGAGACCGATATGCTCAAGTCGCTCAACCCCGACCTCTACATCACCACCGATGCCAGCGAGCACGACATGTATTACATGAACTTCACCGATTCGCTTGTGAAACCGCTCCGCCGGCTTGGCACACCGCTCGTCAGGGAATTTGCCAAGAAGTATGTGAGACCCCAGCAGTTTCTTGCCACACTCATCAGCGACCCGCAGTTTGCCACCGACAGCATCGAGGGTCAGCGGTTCATGGCCGAGATGTTCGACATTGCCGGCAACATGCAGAGCCACCACCAGTTCGAGGATGTGAACCTCTATGACCTTTTCACCGACGAAGAAATCTACGACCTGTGGCGCTACAACAATGCCCGCTGGTACATCCTTTCGAGCGAGACCCCCATCACCCGCGGCCGTGTCGACTATGCGCAGGCCAATCTGCTGGGCAATTTCCTCGATGCCGCCGATGCCGCCATTGCCAGCGGCACCAACAGCGCCACGCTGCGCTTCGGGCACGAGTCGGTGCTGCTGCCGCTCGTGTGCCTCATGGGGCTCAACGGCATGGACTACAAGACCACCGACCTTGAAGAAGTGGCCGACAACTGGCAGTGCTACAAGGTGTTCCCCATGGCAGGCAATGTGCAGTGGATTTTCTACAAGAAACCTGGTTCGGACGACATACTCATCAAGTTCCTGCTCAACGAGCACGAAGCCACGCTGGGCAACAATGTGGCCACCGACTGCTTCCCCTACTACCACTGGGCCGATGTGCGCGCCTACTTCAAAGCCAAACTCGCCCGCATCCCGCAAATCTCCCTTGCCGATGTGAAAACCGAATAAGAAACCCCGAAATCGCCTCATAAAACTCATGAAACGCATCACACTATTCACCGCCCTGCTGCTGACCGCCAGTCTGCTGGTCATGGCGCAGCATGGCACGCCGCGCGACATCATCATCGCCAATCCTGGCTTGAGTGCCACCAACCATGCCGTGTATCCCTTCCCGCAGCACCCGCTGCCCCAGCTCACCCCTGCTCCTGACGGATACGAGCCCTTCTACCTCAACCACTATGGGCGACATGGCAGCCGCTGGTTCACCAAGGATGTGGGCTATACCCGTCCGCTCAAGGTGTTGCAGAAGGCCGATGCCCACCATGTGCTCACCCAGCGCGGCGTGCGCCTGCTCAACGAGGTGAATACCATTGCACAGGCGTCGGTGAAGCGTGCAGGTGACCTGAGCGACATTGGTGCCGAGCAGCACCAGGGCATAGCACGGCGTATGTATCAGAATTTTCCTGAGGTGTTTGCTGGCGATGTGCATGTCGATGCCCGCAGTACCATCTTCATTCGCTGCATCCTATCGATGCTTAACGAGACAGGAGCTCTCAAGGCCTGCAACCCACAGTTGCGCGTCACGGCCGACGCCAGTGTGCACGATATGTACTACATGGGGTGGGGTTATGGCGAAGATACCCTTGCCAACCCCTTGCGCAAGCGCATGGATGCCCTCGTCGACAAGAACAATGTGACCTCGGTCGACCCCACGCACTTCATGGGCCTCATCTTCAGCGACCCGGCATACGCACGCGACAGTGTCAATGCTCACCTGTTCATGACCGATATGTTTGCGCTGGCAGGCATCGTGCAGAACCATCATGCCTTGGACTACATCGACCTGTGGGACCTCTTCACTGACGATGAAATCTTCGAGTATTGGCGAATCAACAACATCTACTGGTATGTGCATTGGGCCAATGCCCCGCAGAACGGCAACCGCATGCCCTTCATCGAGCGTGCCCTGCTGAGCAACATGGTGCAGTTTGCCGACAGCGTCATAGCCTGTGGCGGACGGGGTGCCGCCCTGCGTTTCGGTCACGAGACCTGCGTCATTCCGCTGGCGGCGCTCATGGAACTCGACAACGCCAATTATTCTTGCGACAATCTCGACGACCTGCACAACCACTGGCAGAGCTACAACATCTATCCCATGGCGTGCAACATCCAGATGGTGTTCTACCGCAAAAAAGGTACCCAATCGACCCACGACGTGCTGGTGAAAGTACTCTTCAACGAGCGCGAGGCCACGCTGCCGGTTCACACCGATTCGTTCCCCTACTACCGCTGGAGCGACCTGCGCAGCTATTACCTCAACAAACTCGCCACTCCCATCAACTGGAACCCTTAACACTTTAAATATTTACTTCATTATTTATTCTATTTAATTATTAGACAAAAGATTATGAAAAAAGTTTTTCAATTTGCTTTAGTGGCTATAGCAGCCATTGGCATTGCAGCGTGTGGTAACAAGAGTGATAACAAGGCTGAAGGTTCGGCTTCGGCAGCCCCCGAGCAGAGCGCATCGGTAGCAGCTGATGCAGCTGGTGCTGTGGCCGAGAACGAGTTCTTCAAGATTGGCAACATCCCTGCAGGATGGGAAAATGGTGGTGTTGATTCAGAGAAGACCATTGCCATTAATCTCAAACCTGGCACCGACCTGGGCGAATTTGAAAGTGTGGCAGCCACTATGTTCACCGACTTCCAGGATCCCCAGCAGTATGTCGACGAGATTGTGAAGAACAATGGTGCCTCGGTTCAGGCAGCTGAGGATGTGACCTTTGGCGGACAGACCTACAAGCAGGTGAAGTGGTTGGAGAGTGCTGACTATGGCATCTCGCTCGTGGGCAAGACTCCCAAAGGCGTGATCGAGATCATCCTCTCCAAGAAACTCACACTCGACAATCCCGATGTGAAGGCAATCCTCGAGAGCATCAGTTTCAAAGAGTAAAAATGCTATTCGTGTCTGAGTATTAGGCTATTAAACTAATTCGGATAAAGAACGGAGGTGAGCAAGTCGCTCACCTCCGTTTATGTTATTATAGCCTTGTCAGGCTTGATGTCGGTAGGTTAGGGCACTTCCTTGACGAGGAAAATCTGAGTGGGGAAGTGGTCGCTGAAACCATTGAGGAACACACCACCGCTAAAGGTGCGCAGGGGGTAACCCAGACGGTCGCCGTCGATGGTCTTGAGGAACTCGCGGTTGAGCACATCGGCGCGCACAAAGGTGAGCTGCGGCTTGTCTTTTCCCTCGTAGTGACGGGTAAAGTAGCCATTGAATATAATCTGGTCGAAGAGGTTCCAGCCACCCTTATAGGCCAGCGTGCCGATGCCACGGTCCAGTTTCTTCCACCAGGGGTTGAACAGGTCGTTCACAGTGTGCACATCTTCGATGTCGCGCTTGGCTTTGAGCACCTCGGAGCAACTCTTGTTCTGCGGGTCGTCGTTCAAGTCACCCATGAAGATCACACCCTGGTTGGGGTCATCGACCAGCAGCGAATCGATGGTGCGGCGTGCCATGGCTGCAGCAGCCTCGCGACGGAAACTGGAGCGCTCCTCACCGCCCAGCCTCGACGGCCAGTGGTTGACAAGCACGCTCACCTTCTCGCCAGCAAGCATGCCGGTAACACACAGCTGGTCGCGGGTCTTGAAGGTGCTGTCGTCGGGGAAAGTGAGTCGCTGATTGGTGACATTGAGCACCTTGAAGTAACGCGGGTTATAAAGCAGACCCACATCCACACCACGACGGTCGGGACCATCATGGTGCACAATCTGCAGGTGCCACTTCTTGATTTCGGGCATGTTCACAAGGTCTTGGAGCACAGTGATGTTCTCAATCTCGCACACGCCAATGATGACGGGGCCCATGGGCGTGGTAGGGGTTGCCATCTCGCTGATGGCATACGCCATGTTGTGCTGCTTTTGCCAATACTTCTGGCCATTCCACTGGCGAGCGCCCTGGGGCGAGAACTCAAGGTCATAGACGCCATTGTTGTTGATGGTGTCGAACAGGTTCTCAAGGTTGTAGAACATAACGCCATACATGTTGTAGCGCTTGCCCGCTTGCTCTTGAGCATTCACCATGAAGAGCATCATTACCGATGCCAATATTGCCAAGGTTAGTCTTTTCATTGTTTTATGAGGTTTTGGTTTGTTGTCAGTTGTCAGTTTCACCCCAAAAAGGGGTGCGCGGGTTTGAATTTCCAAATTTACCACATTTTTTTCAATCTGCAAAAAAAAGTGTTTTTTTTGATTATCTGGCAGCTGAAAGTTACATTAAAAAGCGCGAAAGCCTTTTAAAGGGCACAAAGGCTACAGGCAAGTGGATGAGGTAGAGCAGAAAAACAAAAAAGGAAGCCTTGCGGCTTCCTTCTTGTGACCCCGGAGGGGCTCGAACCCTCGACCCATTGATTAAGAGTCAATTGCTCTACCAACTGAGCTACGGAGTCATCATGTGTGCAATCATTTAATTGCGGATGCAAAGGTACAAACATTTTTTTAATTACCAACTATATTTCAAAAAAAATCACTCTTGCCACCTACTTTTTTGTCTTAAAAGCACGAATTGCTTACTCCAACAACCATTTTAACCCCCCAAAAAACGCTTACCCCAACCACCATTTTCTTGAGACTCGGCTGAGGGCTCGGGCTTTTTGTCGCTGGGGGGATTTGGACTTTTAGCTATTATCTACTTCTCCTGACAGCATCAAATTGTCAGGGATGGATAAAACGACGAAGTGCCGCGGCCCGATGAGGGTGTGGCACTTCGTGCGTGAATCGTGATCTTAATCCAAATCGGTCATTAGGCCGAATTGGGTTTAACTGGACCCGACCGGGTCTGAAGCGATTGATTACATGTCGTAGTTGAGGTTGTCGTTACGGGTTGCATCGCCCTTCTTCGACACGCGGTAGCCAAACGAGTTGCCGCTTTCCTTCTGTATGGTCTTCACCACATCTTTCTTCTTCACGCTTGCACCATTAATAACGGGTTTGCTCTGCGTAACAGCGGCTCCGTTGCTGGTGGCCAGCGCTATTGTGGCGGTGGTGAACAGATTGTAGGTTTCTTCGGTGAGGCTAGACTCGTCTTTGGGCTGGAAACACCACTGGAAACCGAATTCGTTGGGCAGGTTGCCCGTCACGTCTTTCACCCAAGAAGTAGTGCCGCTGGTAATTGACTCGAATTTCACTTTACCATTGTCCTTATAGTAAATGACCACACCGTCGACGGCCCTGAAGAAGTCGTCGCCAAAAATGATGGTGTAGCGAGCGGTTGCAGTCACATCGGGTTCGTCGTCGCCACAAGAGGTGAATGCCAGGCTTGTTGCCACGCAGCAAATGAGAGCTGCCAGATAGAATAATTTCTTTTTCATCGTGTCAAAATATTTTTGAAAGATTAATAATATCAGTAACAGGTTGATGGTGCAAAGGTATTTCTTTTTTTTGAAACTGCCACTTCTAAATTGTTGTAATTCCTTAAAATTACACCTAATATGTTGTATATAACACATTATTTTAATTACATTTGCATAAAATTACAAAATCATGAAGATTAGAACAGCATTTTTATTAATTTTCTTGACGTGCATCAAAGGAACCCTCTTAG
>JAEEVB010000151.1 GCA_016287065.1 Muribaculaceae bacterium | reverse complement strand
GGCAGCGGATCCATCTTCCACGAGGCAAACACACCTGCAAAGACGATGAACGCCGAGAGCAGTATCATCACCACCGACACGCCATCAACGCCCAGTGCGAGCTTGATGTTGAGCGGTGCATACCAGGTCCAGCTTGACGTGAGAATCATCTCGGCATTGTTGCCGGCTCCTCTCTCCTTCAAGAACATCACAACCAGTGTGATGGCTAGTATCATGAGCGCCGAAGCACCTGTAACGGCAACGGTTCTGATGGCACCGATTCCCTTGTTGCGGCACAGTGCCAATCCCGCCAGCGTGAGCAGCGGAACAATCACAAAGTAGATTAAGATATTACTGAAAATTTCCATCATGCTTTCTTTTTTAAAAAACCGTTGACATTAAATTAATACAATCACCATAGTTACTGCAGCCAAAAGAATCGCGCCCAAGAAGTAAACGAGCACATAGCTCTGAATGCTGCCCGACTGCAACTTGCGAATGGCAAACGAAGCCGAGGTAGTCATGTCGGCAAGCAGATTCATGGTGCCGTCGATAATGTGACGGTCAAACCATGCAATGGGCTTGCACACCTTCTGGAAGATAATCTTGTGCGTGATGAACTGGTAGAGTTCGTCCATATAGAAACGGTTGTAAGCAGCAGTCCACAAGCCATTGAACTTGCTCTTGAGCTGTGCCGGCAACTTGTTCTCTTTATAATACATCTTGGTGGCAAGGCCTATACCCACCAGCGCTATACACACGCTAGAGATGGCCACGGGCCAGTTGGTGTGAGTCTCAAGTGCCTTACCATCGACAGTAACGAAGTTGCCGAAGGGGATGAGACCTGCCACACAAGAGATAACTGCCAAAATAATGAGTGGCAATGTCATGGTCCACTGCATGTCGTGCGGAGCATGGTGGCCTTCCTTCACCTCATGTTTCTTCCAGTGGAAGATGAGGTAATAGATGCGGAACATGTAGAATGCCGTCATACCGGCAACAATTGCCATCCAAACGCCCCACAGCGGACTCTTCTCGTAGCATGCAACCAGAATCTCGTCCTTGCTGAAGAAGCCTGCAAATGGCGGTATACCTGCAATGGCAAGACAGCCAATGAGGAAGGCGATGCTGGTAATTGGCATATACTTGTGCAAGCCGTGCATGTGCGAGTTCTCGTTGCTGTGAACAGCGTGGATAATGGCACCGGCGCACAAGAAGAGCAACGCCTTGAACATGGCGTGAGTGAACAGGTGGAACATTGAAGCCATATAGCCCAGACCTCCTTCGTGAATGCCTTCGCCCACATTGCTCGACACGGCCAAGGCCGTCATCATATAGGCAATTTGCGAAATGGTCGAGAATGCCAGGGCGCGTTTAATATCACTCTGCACACATGCGATAGCTGCTGCATAGAGGGCCGTGAAAGCACCCACCACAAGCACTATGTTCATAGCGCCCTGCTCCAGCACATAGAGCGGGAATAAGCGGGCAACCAGGAACACACCGGCAACCACCATGGTTGCAGCATGAATCAGTGCCGACACAGGAGTGGGACCCTCCATAGCATCGGGCAGCCAGATGTGCAGCGGGTACATAGCCGATTTGCCGGCACCACCAATGAAGATGAAGGTCAAAGCCCATGCCATTACAGAGCAGCCCATGAACGTCTGTCCGTGAGCACTGCTCAATGCCGACTCTGGACTTGCCATCAGGGCGTTGAAGTCGAATGTGTCGGTGTAATACGACAGAATCATGATACCTACCAAGAAGAAGAGGTCGGCCAAACGAGTCACAATAAACGCTTTCTTTGATGCGTGGATGGCAGCTGGCGAGGTGTAGTAGAAACCAATGAGCAGATAGGACGAAACACCCACCATTTCAAAGAAGATGAACATCTGGAAGATGTTGGTGGCCACAACTAGGCCCAGCATCGAGAAGGTGAACAGCGCCAAGAATGAGTAATAACGTTGGAAACCCTTCTCAGGCTTGCCGTACTCGTCGCTCATGTAGCCCAAACTGAACAGGTGCACAAGGAACGAGATGGTCGATATCACAATGAGCATCATGGCCGATATGGGATCGAGCAAAATACCCAGTTTCACTACCAGCTTATCGGTGAACGTAAGCCAATTCCAGTCATAGGCTAAAATACTCTGGCGAACACCGTTGACCATCTGACCTTGGTCAGTGCCGAAGAAGTAGGTCAAGGCAATGCTGTAGCACACAAACAGGGTCACGCCCATCGCTATGGTGCCTACCACGCCAGTGATTTTCTTTCCCATTTTCACCCCAACAAGTCCCAAGAACAGGAACATGAACAGGGGTATAGCTAAAACTAATATAGAAAAATCAAACGCCATAACTCTTAGAATTTCAATTTAGTGATTTCACTGATATCCACCTTCTTGGCAACGCGATACACGTTGATGATGATGGCAATGGCTACTGCCGTTTCGGCTGCGGCAATGGCGATGGCAAACAGCGCGAAGAACATACCGTCGAGCTGCTCGGGATACAGGAATCGGTTAAACACAACAAAATTGATGTCGACCGAGTTGAGCATCAGCTCGAGCGAAATCAAGATTGCAATCATATTCTTACGGGTGATAAAGCCGTATACACCGCAGCCAAACATGATGAGGCTGGGAATCAAATACATGAAGATATTGCTTTCCATTTTGTGTCTCCTCTCATCATTAACGGCGCCGTGCGATGACCACGCCTCCAATTATACATGCCAACAACAAGATACTGATAGCCTCGAAAGGCAACAGATAACCGAACTTGTCGGTATCGAGAAGAGCTGACCCGATTTCCTTGATATCAAAACCTGAGTCAGGCAACAACTTGGCGCAACAGAACTTGCCGTAGCTGAACAGAGCGCCTGCACACACCGCTGCACCTGCGAAGGCAGCACTCACCCCAAGCCACTTCTTGTGGGAAGAGAGCGGTTCGGCATCCTTGCCGGGCTTGTGTGTGAGCATGATGGCAAACACAAAGAGCACGACAATGCCTCCTGCATACACCGCTATCTGCACAGCCCCAAGGAACTCATAATCCATCTGGAAATAGATGACGGCTGTTGCAAGCAGGGTAAACAAGAGGTAGGTAGCCGAGCGAAGGATCTTCTTCGTGGTCACAGCTAAAATCGAAAATGCTATTATTGCTATGGCAGCAATAGCATAGATAATCAAATTTCCTACTGAATCCATGTTTATTTGTTTTCGTTATTTTCTGATTCGGGTTGAGGCGCCTGTGGTGCTTCGGCTGCGGGTTTGGCAGCTTGAGCAGGCTCAGGAGTGACTTCTGGCTTCTTCTCCACCGGTTCAACAGCCTTGGGGGCATCGACTGCCACGTCCTTGGGCACTGCGGCCGCAGGTGCGGGCTTAGGTGCGGGAGCTGCTGCAGGCTTGGGAGCAGGTGCCGGTGTGGGTTTGATCTTCTCAGGCAGATAATTCAACTGCTTCTTGAGAACATCGCGACGGAACACCGACTGCTCAAAATCGTTGCTGAACTCAATGGCATTGGTGGGACAAGTGAGAACGCACAGGTCGCAGAAGGTGCAGCTGCCCAGGTCGTACATATACTTGTCGAGCACCATCTTCTTCTTGCCATTATCCAAGTCTATCATCTTGGTAATGACCTCAATGGTGCCATTAGGGCAATTGCGCTCGCACGATTTGCACGCTATGCACTTGTGATAACCTTCATCGTCATAGATGAACTGCAATGTGCCTCGAAAACGTTTCGAGATCTGCAACGTGTCTCTATTTTCGGGATACTGTTCGGTAACCTTCTTGGTCACCAGTTCTTTTCCCGTCACCTCCATTCCTTTTATCAGGCTGTGTAAGCCTTTGAAAAGAGAAGAGAAATACTCCTTAATAGTCATAAGTATAAAAATATCTTATTTTACAATTTATGCCTTTATTTGTGTCGTGATCACCCAGCGGCATATCGGCAGCGTGACCACCTTTTATATAAATCATCGTTCTACCTGACCGCCCAAGATATCGAGCAGTTCGGTAGTGATGCTTTGCTGACGCAACTTGTTATACTCGAGGTTCAACGACTCGAGCAGTTCCTTGGCATTGTCACTTGCAGTCTGCATGGCCATGACGCGTGAGGCCTGTTCGCTGGCCGAACTCTGGGTGAACACATCTTGCATCATCGACCGCACAAAGAGCGGCAACACGCTGTTGAAGATGGCATTGGCGTCGGGCTCAAAGATGCAAGGGCTGTTGGCCTGACGGGCATCGGCTTCATGCGCAAGTGCCTCGTAGCTTACTGGCAGCAACTGCTCTAGCTGCAATACCTGTCGGCTCGTCGACTTAAAGTGCATGTAGAGCACATCCACCCTATCAAACTCACCATCAAGGAATCGCTCACGCAACGAAGCCGTGAAACGACTCAAATCATCAGAGTCACTGCGGGTGTTCATGTAGTCGGTGGTTTCAATCTTCACACCATTTGTGAAAATCTTCTTCACCGATTTCACCACTTTGCGTCCCACCGGGAAGATGGTGATAGAAGTGTTCTTGCCATAGTGCTTATCGGCATTGCGCAACACATCTTGCAGGCGTTTTACAATATTGATATTGTAGGCGCCGCAAAGACCGTCGTCGGAACCAAACACCACGATGGCCACACTCTTCACTTCGCGGGTCTCGATGAGGGGCGATGAGAATTCAACATCAGTGAGAAGCAGGTGGCTCAGCGTCTGCTGCACCATGTCGCGATAAGGCGACAAGCGCTGCAGTTGCCCAGTAAACTTGTGCATCTTGGCCGAAGATATCATCTTCATGGCACTGGTAGTCTTCTGTGTAGAGGCCACCGAACCTATTCTGCTTTTTAATTCTCGTAGTGTTGACATATCAATCAGTTAAATCAAGCCTTGTATTTACCCACTATCTCTTGTGCGGCAGTTTTCAGTTTGTCCATCACATCATCGTCAATCTTGCCCGATTTCAAGATGTCGAGCACATCACCCTGATGCTTGCCGTGCAAGTATTCGATATAGAGTTTTTCAAATTCAGCCACCTTGTCGAGGGGCACATTCTGCAACAGGCCATTCACACCACAGTAAATGAGGGCCACCTGTTCTTCAACAGCCATGGGCTCATACTGGGGCTGAACCAACAGACGCTCGTTCTTGCGGCCCGTGTCGATGGTACGGGCTGTCACAGCATCGATGTCGCCACCAAACTTGGTGAATGACTCCAGCTCGCGGAACTGTGCCTGAGCAATCTTGAGTGTACCGGCCACCTTCTTCA
Organism: Muribaculaceae bacterium; assembly: GCA_016287065.1. Lineage (GTDB taxonomy): Bacteria > Bacteroidota > Bacteroidia > Bacteroidales > Muribaculaceae > Sodaliphilus. Next base: position 556 of record JAEEVB010000151.1, on the reverse strand, counting down.
TGCACTTGATCTGAGCATTACCACCCACACGCGACACCGAGATACCCACATTCACAGCCGGACGGATACCATTGTTGAACAAGGCCGTCTCAAGGTAAATCTGACCGTCGGTAATCGAAATCACATTGGTGGGGATATAAGCACTCACGTCGCCAGCCTGCGTCTCGATAATGGGCAGTGCAGTCAGCGAACCACCGCCTTTAACCATAGGCTTGAGGGCAGCAGGAAGGTCGTTCATCACAGCAGCCACGTCCTGGTTCTCGTTGATTTTAGCGGCACGCTCGAGCAAGCGGCTATGCAGGTAGAAGATATCGCCAGGATAAGCCTCGCGGCCTGAAGGACGCTTCAAGATAAGCGAGATTTCACGATAAGCAACAGCATGCTTTGAAAGGTCGTCGTAGATAACCAGAGCATCACGGCCTGTATCGCGGAAGTACTCGCCAATGGCAGCACCGGCAAAGGGAGCATAGTAGCGCATCGAAGCCGAGTCGCTTGCGGTGGCAGCTACCACGATGGTATAAGGCATGGCGCCATACTCACGTAGCTTGTTCACCAG
>JAEEVB010000150.1 GCA_016287065.1 Muribaculaceae bacterium | reverse complement strand
ACCCGATTTGTGAGCCTTGCGAGTTGTATGTGAAAGAAATAAGGCTCGAAATAAAACAATAATCTTATAAGTAAAACACACAAGATGAAGAAATTATTACTTATTGCAGTAATGTCAGTAATGGCATTGGGAGCATGGTCGCAGAATGCCAGCGACTATGGCATCGTAATGGAACAGCCCGCAGGTGAACTGAAAACCTACGACCGTGCAGGTTATGCCTACTACTACAGTGGCGAGTACATTCGTCGCGGTGCTCAAACTGGCACCATCGACATCGTCTTTGGCGATAACAACAAGGTTTACTTCAAGCAACCCCTCTCCAAGCTCGAAATTAACTCATGGGTCGAGGGCACATTGAGCGAAGATGGTACCACCATCACCGTGCCCCTGGGTCAGAATGTGGCCTATGATGCCGAGGTTAATGATGTCATCACGCTGGCTGTGCTCGACTATGACGAAGACTACGAGGAGTTTGAAGTGCGCAATAGCGCTCATGTTGTGCAATTCAGCATCAGCGGCGACAAAATTAGCCTGATTGGCACTTCTTCCTCTGTTGTCTTTGGCGCAATCTACACCAACAGTCAGGAATGGGCGGGATATGCCGACTACTACAGCGTTTATACCCCCACCACTCAGGCTCAGGATGTGCTCGTTGAGCTTCCCGCAGGTGTTGAGACTCAGGTCTACACCTTCCAGGCCAACGGCTACGACGGCACCGCTTTCAAGTACAATGTGAATGTGGGCGTTGACAACAACGATGTTTACATCCAGGGCATCTTCAGCGATGTTCCCCAGTCGTGGATCAAGGGCACTCGTCAGGGTAACACAGTTACCTTTGCTCAGGATCAGTACATCGGTCAAGTGGCCAACAAGCCCAACTACATGGCAGGCGCTCAGACTAACGCCTCGGGCTCGAAAGACATCTGCGACTTCGTGCTCAACTACAACGAGGCCACCGACACCTACACCAACGCGACCGACTACCTCATCCAGAACACCACCAAGGGTGTTGTGTACTATGTTCAGGCATTCAGCAACATCGTCATCACTCGTGACGCCAACGATGGTGCCTACACCATCCCTTACTATCAGGGCTTCGAGACTCAGGCTGCCTTCAGCGAGTTTACTGTTATCAACGCCAATAACGACGACCGCACTTGGACCTACGGCGGATCCGTTGGCCAGAATGTTACCTACCAGTGGAATGCAAACAACGCGGCCGACGACTGGCTGATTACCCCTGCTATCATCATGACACCGGGCGCTACCTATGAATTTGGCCTCGACGCCAAGGCATCGGGTTACACCGAGCGCTTGGAGGTGTTGCTTGGCACCGGTACCACAGTCGAGTCCATGTTAGTGCCTGTAATACCGGTTACTGAGATCGACGGTTATGAAGTGACTAACCTCACAGGCCGTTTCACCGTACCCGCCAACAAGGCCGATGGCAAGTACTACATTGGTATCCATGCCATTAGCGATGCCGATAAGTTCACCCTCACTATCGACAATCTGAGCCTTGATGTTGCCGTGGTATCGGCAATCGATGATATCAATGCTGCAAGGGTACAAGACGACAACTACTACGACCTCATGGGCCGCAAGATGAATCCCAATAACCTTCCTGCAGGCATCTACATCCATGCTGGCAAGAAGATTCTCGTGAAGTAATCTCTCACACGATAATCCCAATTCTGTCTAATTACCGACTTGGGATAAACCGAAAAAGTGGGTGTGTCACAATTTGTTGACACACCCACTTGTTGTTTTATATAGGTTTGTATTTACGGCTCAAGCACTAGTCTGAAACCGAGGTTGTCGACTCTGCGGTCGGGTTTGCCTGAGGAGCCGCGGAAGAAGACGGGGGAGAATATGGAATCATGGCACCATCCTCCGCCACGGTTTAGATGGTCGGTGCCCGATGAGGGGCCTTTGGGGTTGGTCTGTGCACTGGAAGAATAACTGCCGAACCAGTCTTGGCACCACTCCCACACGTTGCCGCTCATATCGTAGAGTCCAAGTTCGTTGGCACTTTTTGTACCCACGTTATGGGTTTTGTTGCCGCTGTTTCCCTGGTGCCAAGCCACGGCATTGGCGTTGTTGCTGCCGGCAAACTTGTATCCCTTGCTTGCAGTTCCTCCACGGGCAGCAAATTCCCATTCGGCCTCGGTGGGCAGACGGAACTTCAAGCCTGTGAGTTTGTTGAGCTTCTTGATAAATTGCTGACAATCGTTCCAGCTGACGCACTCCACTGGCAGTTTGCTTCCCTTGAATTTGCTGGGGTTGTTTCCCATCACCGCCTGCCATAGTTCTTGCGTGACTTCGGTCTGTCCCATGTAATAAGTGGACAGTGTCACTTTGTGGGTGGGTTGCTGGTTGCTGTTGTTGCTGCCTTGATTTTTAGTCGCACCCATGGTAAACGTACCACCGTTCACTTTCACCATAGAGAATTCCACACCTTTTACCTTGCATTTCTTGACTGCCTGTGTTCCGTTGTTGGATTTTGAGGGTTTGCAAAAGTTCTTTGCCGATATCTTGCTGAGGGGCTTGTTGGTGTAGTGGTTTGTTATATGGTCCATGGGAATGCCAAACTTCTCGGCGGCACTCTCAATGTTGAAACTCTTCAGCTGTGACTCACTGCCTTTGCAGGTGATGTTCTGGCCGGCTTTAAGCACAGTCTTTTTGCCAGTTCTCTTGTTTTTTACTGTGGTCTTGCCTGCAAGCACCCATACCTTCGACGCACTGCCTGTCTCCTCTAACACCACAATGGTGCCTTCTATGCCTAACACACACTGTGACATCTCAGGTTCAATGCTCTTGCCATTGATCATTTTCTTGATACTCATGAACAAGGTGCCGGTTATCAATTCCCATTTTGAAATATTTGCGTCCTCAGTGTGAATGACCAGCCTTGATTCAGGATAGATGATATATGTGCTCATATCCTCCAGGCCTAAAATCGCTCCCGATTCCTCCTCGGTCCTGATGAGGTCGCGCTCATAAATCTTTGTGTCAAGATCAACAAACTCAAAGGAGTCGTCTTCTTCATAGTAGCAACGAATCTTAACTTCACCCCAATAATCACTGAAGCCGATTTTGCTATCTACCTGATGGCACCCGCCCTTGCCCTCTTTTACAAATGTAATAACTTGTGCCGTGGCAGGCAGCGACAAAGAAAAAGGCAATATCGCAAGCACTAATCTCACAAAAAAGCATTTAAATGTTTTCATAATAATAGGAATTTTTGGGTGTATGATAAAAGTGATATGTTACAAATATAAGCATTATTCGTAACATTATAACTGTTTTGCCGCTAAAAACGCAAAAAACTTTATTTTTTTCTTGTTTTTGGTAGTGTGTTTGTTATTTGCTGTCTGTCAGCCGATGTAGTTCGTCGATGATGGCTTGTGGCAGTGCGAAGCGCCTCTTGCCATCTCTTTGAGTGAAATTAGGCTGCACCTCGGCAAATTGCAAATAATTTGCATATGCGCTCGGTTTGCACTAATTTTACCTCACTTCGTTCGGTGAAATTAGGCTGCACCTCGGCAAAAAAAATGAAAAACTTTGTTTCTCATTTTGTTCTGCGCTCGGTTTGCACTAATTTTGCCACAAAATTTACGAGAATGAACATTATTGATGCCATTAAAGAACGCCACAGTGTGCGTTCCTTTACCGACCAACCCATTGCTGCTGAGGCCGTAGCAGCCCTGCAGCAAGCCGTTGACGAATGCAACCGCGAGAGCGGCCTCAACATACAGCTCATTACCGACGAGCCCAAAGCCTTCGGCACGAGCAAAATGGCGCACTACGGCAAGTTTTCGGGTGTGCGCAACTACCTGGCCATGGTGGGCCCGAAAAGCGACCCCGACCTCGATGGCAGGGTGGGCTACTATGGCGAACGGCTGGTGCTGCTTGCCCAGCAACTGGGACTCAACTCATGCTGGGTGGGGCTCACCTACAAGAAACAGCCCGATGTGGTGCACATAGGCGATGATGAGCGTCTGCGCTGCGTGATAGCCCTGGGCTATGGCACCACGCAAGGCGTGGCTCACAAGGTGAAAGATGTGGGCAAGGTGTGCCGTTCGCGCACGGGCGGGATGCCCGACTGGTTCTGCCGCGGTCTGGCAGCCGCTATGCTGGCCCCCACGGCACTCAATCAGCAAAAGTTCAGACTCACGCTCCTGCCCGGCAATCAGGTCGAGGCAAAGGCGCGCATGGGCTATTTCTCGAAGGTGGACCTCGGCATTGTGAAATACCACTTTGAACAAGGTGCTGGAACCGAAAACTTCACATGGAAACAGTGATTTTGAGCTGAAATGAGTGTGTTCATACTAATCATAGGACTACTGTCACAGGCATGCTATGCTGCTCGCCAGCTCGTGCAGTGGATCATGACCGAGCGCCTCAAGCGGGTGGTGTCGCCCACGGGCTACTGGGCATTTTCGCTGGCTGGCTGCTGCTTCATGCTGTGGTATGGCTGGCTGCGTGAGGACATCGCCATCCTCATCGGGCAGATGCTCTCGTTCTATGTGTATGTGCTCAATCTCGATTATAAGGGTGCCTGGCACAAGATTCCGCTGGTGGTGCGCGTGCTGCTCTACTGCCTGCCCATTGTGGCGCTGGTGGCCACTTGCATCAGGGCGCCGCAACTGGTCGACCGCTTCATTCACAATCCCGAAATACCCTTGTGGCTCATGTGCTACGGCACGGGTGCGCAACTCGTGTTCCTCTCGCGCTACGCCTATCAGGTGGTGGTGAGTGTGCGGCACAAGGAGTCGCTGTTGCCGCCCACCTTCTGGGCCATCAGCATAGTGGGAGCCTCGCTCACGCTCATCTACGGCATCATCCGCCTCGACCCCATCCTCATGCTCGGGCAGTCGGTTTCCATTCTCATCTTTGCCCGCAACCTCTACATCGGCCTGCGCTACACCCGCAAGAATAAGGAAAAGTGACATGTTTTTTTGACGGTGCGTGTACCGTCGTTGTCATTGTTGTCCAACAAGTCCGACAAGTCTAACAGGTCTGACAAGTTCGATTTGTGTTACTCAATGTTAAGGCACTAATTTTAATGAAATGTATCACAATGGGAAATCGAAAACCAAGTTTTCATTGTACTTGGTTTGCGACATTTATAAAAGTAATTCACAACCGTTAAGATGGTGTTATTGTCAAGCTAAGGTGAACCTGTATACTGTGATATGAATGGCGTGAGATAATGCCAATTGTCCTGTTTTGATATAGGGGTAATTTGTGTTTGGTGTTGTCAGAATGGGGAATTGTTTTTGTGCTACTCTCCATATTTTTGTTATAATCCATCTAATTCTTTTAGACGATTGTTATTATCTTGTTCTTTCAATTTTTCCTCTTCTAGTTCAACACATTTTGCATTAGCAAGATTTTTTATGATAAAAAGTTCATCTAAACATAATTCACCTTTACAATAATATGTAATCTCAGCGAGGCGCGCTTCAATAAAAGGATGCTTTCTATTCCACTCATAAATTGTTCCCACATAGCCGTGACTATCAGCTTTTTTCTCATCATAGAAGTCAGCGGCATCGGATTTATAAAGAAAGGCTTGATATTCAACATGGTTTCTGAAAGTTCGTAGGTTAAAATATGGGTCTGGGAAAACTTCGTCAGGCTTTCCATACTTAAGTGTCAATTCCTCTTTAAAACTCATGGGGACCTCATCTACATATATCGAATATAGCGTATCGTTGTAAAAATACAGGTGAAGGCCTTTCAATGTTGTCCCTTTGATAGGCGTGTAAGTGTTTACTTTATATATTTTCTTTACATTTGAGTTTGTTTTCTGTTTCTGCAAAGATTTTGCGAATATCGATTGAACTTCTTTTAGGGTCATATCAAG
>JAEEVB010000149.1 GCA_016287065.1 Muribaculaceae bacterium | reverse complement strand
GATTCGATTTGGGAGAATATTAATGAGTAATCGTACACTCCCACCTGAATGGTTCCCTCAAGATGCCATCTTGATAGCCTGGCCTCATGTCGATACTGACTGGTACCCGACTCTAAATGATGTCACCAGATGTTATGCTGAGATTGCCCGCAACATCCTGTGCGATGAGCGGCTTATTATTGTGGCCCCATCGATCGACCTTGTTCAAAACTACCTGCCCCATGATGCATCAAGTAAAGAGTCCAGAATACGTGTAGTCATAGCCGACAGCAACGACACTTGGGCAAGAGATTTTGGCGCCATCACGGTGTTGAACGAAGAACAAGCTGTGCCGCTTGATTTCACTTTCAATGCTTGGGGCATGAAATTTGCCGCTAATCACGACAACCAGATTAATAGAGCATTAGTAAAAGCCGGTATATTCAAGAATGGCATGGAGAATCATCTTGACATGGTCCTAGAAGGTGGCTCAATAGAGAGTGACGGTAATGGCACTATCCTGACAACCACAAAATGCCTGCTATCACCCAACCGCAATGAACAATGGGGCAAAGCCGAGATTGAACAGCAACTCAAGAAACGCCTAGGAGCTGAGAAAATTCTGTGGCTTGGCCATGGTTTCATTGCCGGCGACGATACCGACTGCCACATCGACACGCTGGCGCGATTTGCTCCCGACAACACTATCATATACTGTGGTTGTAATGACCCTGCCGACGAGCACTATAACGAAATGCAGTTGATGAAAGAGCAGCTCGCATCGTTCACTAATGTTAAGGGTGAACACTACCGCCTGCTTGAGTTGCCCCTGCCCGCTCCCATCTTTGATGACGATTACCGATTGCCAGCAACTTATGCCAACTTCTTGGTGACAAACTATAGCGTGCTGGTACCTACCTATAACCAACCAAGGCTCGATACCGAGGCTTGCCGCATTATAGGTGAGGCATTCCCTGACCGCACCGTCAAGGGTGTTGACTGCACCCCGCTCATCGTTCAACACGGCTCATTGCACTGCGCTACTATGCAATTTCCAGTAAACACATTAAATATTTAGCACTCATGAAAATTGGAATCATTCAACAGCATAACACTGACAATGTAGAAGACAACCGTTCACGCCTTGCACAAAAAATCAAAGCCCTTGCACAGCAAGGAGCAGAACTTATTGTTATGCAAGAGCTTCACGATTCACTCTACTTTTGCCAAGTGGAAGATGTAAACAACTTCAATCTAGCCACCGAGATTCCTGGCGATGTAACGGCTTTCTACGGTTCGTTGGCCAAGGACAACCAGATTGTGCTTGTAACTTCGTTGTTCGAGAAACGTGCCACAGGGCTGTATCATAACACCGCCGTAGTTTTTGAAAAAGATGGCAGCATTGCAGGCAAATATCGTAAAATGCATATCCCCGATGATCCCGCTTATTATGAGAAATTCTATTTCACACCTGGCGATATTGGCTTTAAGCCTATCGACACATCGGTAGGACGCTTGGGCGTGCTTGTATGCTGGGATCAGTGGTACCCCGAAGCCGCCAGACTCATGGCCATGCAAGGTGCACAATTGCTCATCTATCCTACCGCTATAGGTTACGAGAGCAGCGATACGCCACAAGAAAAGAAACGACAGATTGAGGCTTGGACAACCGTACAGCGCGGTCATGCCATTGCCAACGGTATTCCTGTGGTGACTGTGAACCGCTGCGGTCATGAATTGGACCCAAGTGGAATGACACGTGGCATCCAGTTCTGGGGGAGCAGCTTCATTGCCGGGCAACAAGGTGAAATCCTCTATCAAGCATCACAAGACCAGGAAGAGGAAATAGTGTTTGACCTCAACATGGAGCGTACTGAAGTGGTGAGGCGCTGGTGGCCTTTCTTGCGTGACCGCCGCATCGACTACTATGGCGATTTGAACCGCCGCTTTATCGACGACTAATTATCTACAAACAACTTATTTTTGCGCCATCCACAACACAACGGGTGGCGTTTTTTTGTTGAAAAGCAGTTCTTGAAGTTTAGAAGGCAATGTGTACCTGCACTCGAAGTCCTTGTTTGTCAACACCGGGCGTGTCGCGATAAGTGAGGCGCCACACATAGTCGAGACGCAGGAACGACAAGATGTTGTCGATACCAACCCCCAGTTCCATATAGGGTTTCTTGCCCATGGGTTGACAATTGGTCATCTCGGGAAACTGGTACACATCGGCCGACTTAGCAGGATTATTCTTACTTGTAAGGCTGCCATACAGGCCCCTGAACGAGAGCACTTCACGCAGTTTGAGTTTCTTGACAAGTGAGATGCGGTTAAAGATGAGCCCGTTCATCCAGTAGGTCACATCCCACGATACGAACTGATCGTTGGCAAACTCCATGGCATTCATGAGCGTGTAGGTCTCTGGCTGAATGGTGTATGAAAGATTGGCATTGGGAATCATCAGGTCGGGATAAGCCACTTTGCTCCATATCTTTCCCGCTTTCACGATCACATCGGTATATCCAAATGCCGAGAACCAGAACCGTTTTTGGATGGCAAACTCGGTCTTGTTCACCTCAAAGTCACCCCCAAGAAAGCCTTTAGGCATATAGGTGTGCGTGAGTGTCATGATGGGATTGTCAATGTTGATAGGAAAGCGGAACATGCGTGTCTGATAGAACTTTTCGCCAGGTGCGTAGCGCAACTGAACTTGAAAACCAGCCGTCGTGTAATGGCCAAAGACATGCCCATCACCATCTTCAAACGGCAGGAAATGGGTGGCCTCGTGACGCATATGTTCAAGCGAGGCTGTTAGCGAGAGCCCGTTGAGCCATTCCACCTTGTACTGGAGTGCTGTATGACGCAGATACGTCATTTTGTTGTCAGTCTTGCGTCGTATGGCCAAAAATGCATTGTCCTGGCTGGTGAACTGATAGTGCTGCCCTATCTTGTCAACATCATACTGATGCCACAGTTTTAGCGAATGAATGGGGAATTCGTTAGCATGATACTTCTTCTCATTGAACGAATACTCCAACTCACCCATATATTTCAGTTTCTCGTCTTTGAAGCCGTAAGCCACATAGCCCTTGGCAAACAAGTGCTTGCTGAGGTGTGCCGTGGTCATGCCACCCACCTTTAGTCTGAACCCCTCCAATTTGTTCCAATTCATAAAGGTGTTTAAGGGGCCAAAGTCAAATTTGCTGGGGTTACCTGTAGACACATAGCCGTTGAGAAGCGTTAGGGCAACTTTCTCGGTCCAATAAAAGAAACGAGACTTGCGCAATCTTGCCAACATGCCCCCCACATCGTCTTTGGTCTTGCTCATCGCAGGTCTTAACTGGCTCCATTCCTCTTTGCTCAGGCGCGTGGCATTATCGGCAACTATTTCTTCACCGCTTTTGTCAAATAGAGCCGGGTCGTGTGGCGGTTGGAAGTGATGTCCTGAATAGAGCGTCTTGCGATGTGCATAAAACTCCTGTGCACCTTTTATTATCTTGAACTCCACAGTCACATCGTCGCGAGTCTTGAGTCGACAACCATTGGCGGCTCGAGCATAGTCTTGCTCAATGTAGAGACGTTTCACATAATTAAGATTGATAGATGTGGGAGTGGTCATCATCACCTTCTTGATAAACCGGGAAGTGTCGTTGAGTAGCACATACACTCTGCCAATGAAACCGAACGATTCGGGATTGAATGGGACGAACGACAACCTTATGCAACGGTCTCCATCAATTACCACAGTATCGGTCAAATAATATTTATAGAAACTTGAACCAATACTTGAAAATGGACTGACAAACCGATTCTGCATAAGGGTTATATCATTTGCGTAAATATCAATCTCCCTGACAGCATCATCGAGAAAACGCTCGACGCTTGCTGCATCAAGTCCGTCTTCAATACCCTCATGACGCTTGGCAATTATAACGCTTTTGTGTGTCTTGGGATTACTGCGAAAATACTCGTTTGAGAAGTTTTCAGTCACCGATACGGGCAGTATGGGTTTACCAGTGATAGGAAGCGTGTCGACATACTCTTTCAAGAAGTCAAATTTCTTGAGCAACCGGTTATCTTCCTCGTTGTTCATATTGTTTAACCCGAAGGTCATCAGCTCATATTTATCGTAGCCATAATAAGGCTTGAGCAGGGGGTCGTCATCCTTCATGTGGCGACGTACATCTTCCATGAGCGCAATGGCGGGATTACCTTTCTTCTCATATTTTTCCTTGCGTTTCCGGTCAATAATCACCTCGTCGAGAATGCGGCTAGTCGAGGCGATATAGATGACAAACGGATTCTTCGGCTCGCTCACCTTTACTTCCTTAGTCTCATAACCCACTACTTGCACCTTCAAGACTGAATTAAGTGGCAGCGATACGGTAAATTCGCCTTTCACATTAGCAATAGCACCCTCGCCTGTTCCCTTTACAAAAATTGATGCGTAAGGCACCGGTTCATCGGCCACAGAGTCTTTCACCACACCATGCAACTCTACATATTGCTGAGCCACAGCCTTTATTGCAGTGAACGTGAACATGACGAGCAATATGAAGAATACTTTTTTTAGCATGAATGGTTTTCTCTTGTCGATGATTATTTTTAATTTTGCAAAAGTAATGATTTTAAATCAAAATCAACGTCCTTAACATCATCTTTATTCATCTTTATGGGCAAAGAAATTGAACACAAATACCTTGTCATTGACGACAGTTTCAAGCAAATGTGTAGCGAAACAATCAATATCAAGCAAGGCTACCTGACACGAGAGAAAGGCAGAACGGTGAGAATCAGGACTGCCGGCAACAAGGCTTTTATCACCATCAAAGGTCCCAGTGTTGGCGACGCCCGCGATGAGTTTGAATACCCTATTCCTGTAGCCGATGCCATGACGATGCTCGACATGTGCACGCCGCCTGTCATTAGCAAGACGCGTCACATTGTGTTCTATAAGGGAAACAAATGGGAAGTTGATGTGTTTCACGATCAACTCGAAGGTTTGGTCATTGCCGAGATTGAACTTCCCTCTGCCGATCACCAATATGCCCTGCCCCACTTTGTAGGTCGCAACGTGACCGATGACCGACGATTCTACAATTCCTGCCTCACCACCTTTGAAGACATAAAAGAGGCTCTTTGAATCCTCCTTATTTAGAAACGGCGTTGCAGAGCCACTACGTTCTCTACATGCTGCGTGTGAGGGAACATATCAACCGGCTGCACCTCTTCCACGCTATATTTCTCGTCGAGCATAGCCAAGTCACGCGCTTGCGTGGCTGGATTACAGCTCACATACACAAGGCGTTTGGGCTGAGCATTCAATATCACCTTCACCACATCTTCGTGCATGCCGGCTCTAGGCGGATCTATAATCATCACATCGGGGCAACCGTGCTGCTGCACAAAGTTGTCGGTCAGTATGTCTTTCATATCACCGGCATAGAACAGCGTGTTCTCGATACCGTTCACACGTGAATTAAGTTTGGCGTCTTCAATGGCCTCTGGCACATACTCGATGCCTATCACCTGCCGTGATTGGCGTGCCACGAAGTTGGCGATGGTGCCGGTACCGGTGTAAAGGTCATAAACCAATTCATCGCCAGTGAGCTGCGCCATGCGACGTGCCACCTTATAGAGTTCAAAGGCCTGAGCAGAGTTAGTCTGATAAAACGACTTGGGGCCAATCCTGAATTTCAGGCCTTCCATTTCTTCCTCGATGTAGTCACGCCCCGAATAGAGCACAAAGTTCTGGTCGTTGAGCGAATCGTTGCACTTGAGATTCACCACATACTGGAGCGATGTGATTTGTGGGAAAGCCTCTTTGATAGCTTCCATCATTTCATTGATAGATGTCTTGTCGTCAGAACCAAACACAACCACGAGCATGACTTCTCCAGTGCTCGAAGTCCTGATCATGAGGGTGCGCATCAAGCCCTGATTGGTACGCAAATCAAAGAAAGTGTAGCCTTGCTGCTTGGCATGGAGTCGAATGAAGTTCCTGATTTGGTTCGACACGTCGTCTTGCAACCAGCACTTCTTGATATCG
>JAEEVB010000148.1 GCA_016287065.1 Muribaculaceae bacterium | reverse complement strand
CACCCGAAGTCTGGGCCGAGGCAGTACCGAATGTAAGCAAAAGAATCAAAAGGCATAAGAAATGCGACTTGCTCTTATGCCTTGATAATGATTCATATATCAGCTTTATCAACAATTCGATTTATTTCTTTAACCAGTTATACTTGAAATCACAGTTTCGCCAGCCGTCCTCAATATGTACATAGGTCTTCTTCTGCTTCTCATCGACCCATTTCTCGATGATATCATTCTTTAATTTTGCCTCATACATGCCTTTTAAAGTCTGATAGTCCTCGGCCAGGTCAGCCTTGTGCCCCTCAATGCGCTTCACGAGTTTAACCAAGGCCACCTGCTTGCGGTTGGTGGCGACATTCATCATCACGAAAGGAGTTGACAAGTCACCCACCTGCATGTTGTCTACCTGCTTGGCTACTTCAGGAGGCAGGTCTGCCATCTCAAAGAGGTTCGAATGATTCTTCTCATTGAGCATCATACCATTGTTGTTTCGTGAATCCTTATCCTGTGAGATATACATGGCTGCTTCCTCAAAGGTATACTTCTTATTGATGACATCTGTGCGCAACGAGTCAAGTTTCACCATGGCGTCGCTAAGGTCTTTCTCGTTCACCTTAGGACGCAGCAGAATGTGACGGGTATTGATGCGGTCACCGCGCTTTTCAATCAGCTGGATGATATGGTAACCGGCTTCAGTCTCGACAATCTTTGAAACCTTCTTGGGATCACTAAGGTTGAAAGCCACATTAGCATACTCAGGAAGCAGCTCAGAACGTCCCTTGAAGCCAATTTCGCCGCCGTAGGTCGAGGAGCCGTCTTCTGAATAAAGGATCGCCAATGTCGAGAAATCACTCTCACCCGAGTTCACCTTCTGAGTGTAGTCGCGCAGACGTGCCTTCACCTCATCAATCTCCTGCTGGGGAATGACGGGGTTGATGGTGATAATCTGCACCTGAACCTGCTTGGGAATGTAAGGCAGTGAGTCCTGTGGCAACGAGTTAAAGTATTTCCTCACATCGGCTGGAGTGGCCTTGATATCTTTGGTAAGATTGCTTTGCACCTGTTGAATGGTGTATTGCTCCCTCACAGTGTTAACGAGCTGTTCACGCAGTTCTGGCATAGGTTTGCGGAAGTATTCTTCCACCTTTTCTTTTGAACCAAGGTTGGCTATGAAATAATTAATGCGAGCATCCACACTCTGCATCACAATATTGTTCGACACCTCAACGGTATCGATTTTAGCCTGATGCAGAAACAGCTTGTTAACTGCCATTTGTTCGGGAATGATGCAATAGGGATTGCCCAGTATGTTCACATGCTCATATTGAGCCTGCATATACTGTTCCTCGACGTCCGACTTGAAAATGGGCTCGTCGCCAACTACCCACACCACTTCTTCAGCCACATTGTTCTGCGCCGTAGCCTGGAGCAAGGAGAAAAATGCAAAACAAACTATCAAATACAATTTTGCTTTCATCGATTTCTGTATTTCATTAACAATTACTGCTTCGAGCAGTTCATCTTTCTTTTAAACTGCAAATTTCCTTATTTTTTGCGATTTGACAAAATTTGAATGCTTAATATAAATTAATTCACAAGCTCAAAATGTGCACAAATCAAAAATGCCTCTCATTCCAGCATGGAACAAGAGGCATCTCTGGTCATATCATAAGATTATTTCTTCACCATTTTCAGCACTTTCTTGAAGACTTGGACAGGATATTTCTTGCGCAATTCCTCAATCCATTTCTTCTCGATAACGTCTTGATAGTCCGAAGTCACCTGTCCCTTCACGTCGGTATAATCTTCAGGAGCATTGATAAGGCCACCTTGAAGTATGAATCCTACAGGATAGGCAGTTTCCTCTTTCTCAACAGGCTTATTGAAGACAATGCGGTCTACCACATCATTCTCGCCTGGGCCAAAGAGCATGCGCTCCATCTTGATGTCGCGGGCATATTTCTTGTGCAACGTGTTAGTAAGGGTGTCGACACCATAATTAGGAATGTCGGCCTTTACAACCTGAAGAATAGAATCGTTCTTTGCCGACAGGATAATACCCTTGAAATGGGGCTGTTCCCAGTTGTAGTTCTTTCTGTTTGCCTCAAAATAGTTTCTGAGTCCCACAGTGTCCTTGCTGGCACCTTCCCACACACGCTGGTTGCTGATCTCGAACAGAAGCATACCATCGCGATACTCGTTAATGAGATTGCGATACTCTACATTGTCGTTGATGAGATTATCAACATAGTACTTCATAATCACATTCTTGGCAATGGGTTCCACTTCCGAAAGAATATAGGCCTTGGCTGCATCATTATTCATCTTTGCCTTGGGATTAATCTTCTTGGCTATTTCCGATGCAGGAATTGTCTTGCCATTGGCATATTCGCAAATCGGGAAATTGGAATTCTTGAGTACATCTGCCACAAATGCTGAGTCATACTGGCCATGCTTGGTGAGCTCCGACTGAATTAACTCGGCAAATTTGGGATTCTCTTTATAATTATAGAACGCCATTGCTTCCTTCAACTTGGCTTCCCGAGGAGCGTTAGCACGTTCGTCGCGAGAAATCATGGTTTCTATACCTTTTCTTGCCTCTTCCAGAGTAGGTACACCCTTGTGTGACAATTTCTTCATGATGTGCCAGCCATAATTAGTCTCAAAAGGAGCTGAAAGTTCACCATCATTAAGTTTAAATGCCATTTCCTCAAAGGGCTTCACCATGCGATTGATACCAAACAAGGGCAGTTTACCGCCATTCTTGGCCGAACCGGGATCTTGCGACTCTACCTTGGCGAGCTCTTCAAAGTCAGCACCATTCATGAGTGCGGTGTAAATTGAATCAATCTTTTCCTTTACTACGGCTTTGGCCGAATCATTGGCACCACGTGGGTAAAGGCGAAGGATATGCTCAACCTCAACCTTGCCTGGATCATCACGACGACCGTTAACACGAATCAGGTGATTGCCAAAGTCGGTTCTGAAGGGTTTGCACATCTGCCCTATCGGTGTATTGAATGCTTCATACTCCCAAACATAAGGAAACACTCCTGATGGGATAAAGCCATAATGTCCCTTATTGTTTCTCATCGACGGGTCAATCGAGAATTTTTGTGCCAATTCATAGAAGTCCTCGCCATTGAGCACACAGTTGCGAATGCTGTCAAGGCGTGCCAGGATTTCATTATTTTCGGCCTTGTCCTTTCCAAGTGGCAACATAATATGGTCTACGTCCACATTATATTTCATGCGTTCATAAGCCTCATTCACAAGGCGCTCTTGAACAGTGCCATCAGTCAAGAAGGGTTTAACCAAATCGGCCTTGTAGCCATCAAACTCTTTCTGGAACGACTCGAGCGTATCAATTTTGTGAGCCTCGGCATCGGCCACCTTTAACTTATAGGTGATGAAACGGTCCACATACTGGTCAAGCGTCTCTTGCTGAACTTGTTGTTGATTGTTCTTTTTGTAGAGATATTCAAACTCTGAAAGTTTCACATCCTTACCATTAATTCTCATTAAAACAGGATCTTTAGCTGCCAGCGCCACTAAGGCGGTGCCTGCTAATGCGCAAAGGATCAATTTACTTTTCATATTTTTTAATATGTCTTTGATAATGATTGTTCTGTAATTACAATTCTATATAACGAAGTCTTATGACAAATATTATATAATCAGGTGCTTTTTCACAATTATTAACTGCGGCTATAATTGGGAGCCTCGCTAGTGATCGACACATCATGCGGATGGCTCTCTGATACACCAGCGTTTGTGATGCGAATGAACTGAGCATGGTGAAGCGCCTCGATGGTGGGTGCGCCGCAATAGCCCATACCGGCACGCAAGCCTCCAAGCATCTGATAAACCACCTCATAGAGCGACCCCTTAAAGGGAACTCTTGCAGCGATGCCTTCAGGCACAAGCTTCTTGCTGTCGGTCACGTTGTTCTGGAAATAGCGGTCTTTCGAGCCTTTCTCCATAGCTTCAAGTGACCCCATGCCACGATATGACTTGTATTTGCGGCCGTTGAAGATGATAGTGTCGCCTGGCGATTCTTCAACACCGGCAAACATGCCACCCAGCATCACCGAATGAGCACCCGCAGCCAGAGCCTTCACAATGTCGCCCGAATACCTGATACCGCCATCGGCAATCAGAGGAATGTCGGTTCCTTGCAAAGCCTTGGCAACGTCATAGACAGCACTCAGTTGAGGAACGCCAATGCCTGCAATAATGCGGGTTGTGCAGATGGAGCCGGGACCAATGCCTACTTTCACGCCATCGGCACCATGATCCATGAGGAAACGAGCCGCATCACCTGTGGCTATATTACCTACTACCACATCAATCTGCGGGAACGACTTCTTGACCTCCTCAAGCACATTGACCACACCCTTAGAATGTCCATGGGCTGTATCAATTACAATAGCATCTACACCTGCATCAACAAGTGCTTCAGCACGCTGCATGCTGTCACCTGTCACACCTATGCCGGCGGCCACTCTCAGGCGACCAAGTGCATCTTTACATGCATAAGGTTTATCATTGGCCTTTTTAATATCTTTATATGTGACCAGTCCCACCAGCTTCCCATTCTTATCCACTACAGGAAGCTTTTCTATCTTATAGGTCTGCAGTATCTTGGTGGCCTCCTCAAGATTGGTGGTCGATGACGTGGTGATGAGATGGTCCTTGGTCATCACCTCATCAATCTTACGGTCCATATCAGTCTCAAACCGCAAATCCCTGTTAGTCACAATACCCACCAGCTTCTTACGCTCGTCAATTACGGGAATGCCACCTATGTGATACTCGCGCATCATGTTAAGCGCATCTATTACCTTCGAACCGCGCTTGATGGTTACTGGGTCGTAAATCATTCCATTCTCTGCTCTTTTCACCGTATGCACCTCATGTGCCTGCTCCTCGATGCTCATATTCTTATGAATAACACCGATACCTCCCTCTCGGGCAATGGCTATGGCAAGTTCCGACTCGGTGACTGTATCCATCGCCGCCGATATCAAGGGAACATTAAGTGTGATGTTACGGGAAAAACGAGTTTGAAGATTCACGTCTTTGGGAAGCACCTCGGAGTATGCTGGAACAAGCAAGACATCGTCGAAAGTGAAACCCTCTGATTTAATACGGTCTGCAAAAAATGACATATCTTATGATTTTAAAGTTATTTCAGTCTAATGTTCAAGACGAAACCACGTCATTAAATTTGCATACAAAATTACTCTTTTTATATGACATAATCATCCTGCAGAACAAAAAAAATCTCAACGAAATGTCACATTGAGATTTTTTAACCTTTCGTTCGAGATTGCTTTAGTTGGCATTCTCGCTATAATACTTGATTCGCATCATTCGCAGTTCTTCATCGGGGTATTCAGGACCCAATTCCTCACGAGCCTGCTTAAGACCGTCAGTCTCACTGTTGTTGAAGTACTCATATATCTCCTCTTGATGTTCAGGATCTATCACTTCGTCAATATAGTAGTCGATATTGATTTTGGTTCCCGAATACACAATGGCTTCTATTTCCTTCAGCAACTCATCAAACTCCAGATTATGCGACTTAGCTAAAGCATCCAGTTCCACCCTGCGGTCAATACCTTGTATGAGAGCAATCTTTTGCCGGCTCTTGTTTGGAACAGTGCGCACACGCAAATCTTCGGGACGAGTGATTTCGTTCTCTTCCACATAGTTCTTGATGGTATCCACAAAGGGTTTCCCAAACTTCTTTGCCTTTCCAGCTCCAACTCCAGGAATGTTCTGGAGTTCTTCGAGCGTGATGGGATAAGAGGTAGCCATAGCGGCTATGGTCGGATCCTGGAAGATGATATAAGGAGGCTTGTCAATTTTTCTAGCCAAATCCTTTCGCAACCCCTTCAGGATAGCAAGCAGTTCTGGGTCTAGAACACTTGATGCCGATTCGGGAACATCCTGTTCATCGGTCTGAGAAAAATCGCGGTCTTCTCCAATCATGAATGATTCCTTCGACTGCAAGAAGTCGCGGCCCTTTTGCGTTATCTTC
>JAEEVB010000003.1 GCA_016287065.1 Muribaculaceae bacterium | reverse complement strand
ACTTTCCCCATGAGTCAGACCGCCTATAAGGTGCCTAACAAATGGATTGTGGATGCCGTGAACTGCAGTGTGGAGTCGGAACGCGTGTGGAATGTGACAGCCCCCTCACTCGACCGTGGCTGGACCTATTGCGGCACGATGGACCACGACAAGACGCGCTACTTCCACAGCGTGCGCCGCAAGGTGCTCTACCTCAAGGACGGCAAACCCGTACTGAAGGACACCAACAACTCGAGCGAAGACTTCAACCCCTTTGTCACGCCTAGCGAGATTGAGAATCAGGGCACGGCAATGGATGTGAACGGCACGCCATGCACCACCCGCACATGGGACGGTGTGATGCCCCGACAATAAATGAGATGACCATGAACTATGGAATCAAGATAATATTGCTGCTGACTGCTGTCCTGCCAGGAACATGGCAGGCATCGGCTCAAGAGGTTAAAGACACGACGGGCACCGATGTGTTCACAACGGTTATCGAGCAACATCGCCAATCAGAGCAGTTGCTCGATGTGGCATGGCTCAACCCTGCCATGAAGCCGCTGCAGCATCGCCATTCGCTCAGTGAGGTGGTGGCGAAGTTTGCCCACAGCAAGCAGTCGGCGTCGCTCGATGTGCAACAGGGCGACAAGCAGCAGGTGTGGTCGTTCGACGCATCGAGTTATGTGCATCATGGCAATGGCACGCTGTGGGGCAGGGCCTACTACGACAATGGCGGCATTTATCACATGAACTGGAACGAGACCAGCGACAGGCAACTGGTGTATCCCTACCTGCTTGCCGACAGCGTGGGCGGCCACCGCATGAATGTGGAGCGCTACAGTTTCATGGGCGGCTATGCACACAATACAGGGCGCCTTTTGTTGGGCGCCAGTTTGGGATACACGGCAGGCCTTTATTACCGCAATGTGGACCCAAGACCGCGCAATGTGACCGCCAATCTCGATGTGGACGCAGGCATTGGCTGGCTCGCTCCTCGTGGGCAATATGTGATTGCCGCCGCCCTCAGGTTCAAGAAATACAAGCAGACCAACGATGTGACCTTTTATAGTGAACTGGGTAACGAGAAACTTTATCATCTCACAGGTTTTGCTAACAGTTACACTCGATTCGACGGTACCGGTTACAGTACTTACTACAAAGGTTACAGGTGGGGTGCCGTGCTGAATGTTCACCCCACAATGGGCCGTGGCCTCAGTGCTGCAGTGGAACTGTCGCGTTTCAACTTCGAGAAGATTCTCACGGCCTACAACAAACTGCCTCTTGTACAGGCCAAGCACAACGAGGTACGTGCCGAACTGGCCTGGCTCGCCCAGCGCTGGCAGGTGAAGGCCCATGTGCATGCTTCGAGAAGAGTAGGCACCGAGAATGTGTTTGGCGATCCTGCTGCCTCGGTCTACCGCCAGATAGGTGCGCTCGACATGTTTTTCGAGAATCGGTTTGGCGCAGGACTTGCGGCGGTCTGGGAACCGCAACTTGGCGCTGGCAGGTGGAGCGTAGGCGTGCAGCCTTCGCTGGGCTATGAGCATTGCAATGCCATTTATCTCGATCCCGCCTCGCGATGGCTGGTCGATCACATGGTGGCTGGCATTGATGCCAAGGTGATGAACCGCGTGGGCAGCAGGCTGCTGTGGAGCATGAATGCCTGGTTTAAGGCAGTGTGCCCCGTCAAGAGCACTCTACTCCTGGGCAATGTGTCCAGCGAACTCGAGGGACTGAAACGGGTGGTAGAAAACGGCTATGACCGCGATTCACGGCATCACAACTGTGTGGGTGGCGAACTGGCTTTTTATTACCGCCCCGTCATGACCCGCAACCTTGCCATCAAACTGGCACTTGAGGCGCAGCATGGCACCTTTGCGCATAGCCAGAGCCGCGACGAGGTGCTCGCCACGCTGGGCGTGTGTTTTTGAAAATTATTAATCACATCAATAAATGAAAATGAGAAAAACAATTCGATTTGCGGTTCTTGCCATGCTTGCCATGGCTTTTCCCGCTTTGCAAGCACAGCAACTGGTGCCTGTTGACCCCGATGTGCGCACTGGCGTGCTCGAAAATGGCCTTACCTACTATGTGAAACAGAATCATTACCCGCAGGAGCGTGCCGACTTCTTCATCGCACAGCGTGTAGGCTCGATTCAGGAGCAGGACGACCAGCGCGGCCTTGCGCACTTCCTGGAGCACATGTGCTTTAACGGAACCAAGCATTTTCCAGGCAATTCACTCATCTCCTATATGGAGTCGATAGGCGTGAAATTCGGCGCCAATCTCAATGCCTACACCTCAACCGACGAAACAGTCTATAACATCAGCGATGTGCCCACCACGCGGCGTTCGGTGCTCGACACCTGTTTCCTGGTGTTGGCAGATTGGAGTCATGACCTGCTGCTCAAAAACAAGGATATAGACGAGGAACGCGGCGTGATTGAGGGAGAGTACCGATACCGCAGCGGTGCCAATTACCGCCTGCTCGAGAAGAGTGCCGACGACCTCTATCCCGGCTGCCTTTATGGCCAGCGAATGCCCATAGGACTGATGAGCGTGGTGAAAAACTTCAAGTACAAGACCCTCAAGGATTATTACAAGAAGTGGTATCACCCCTCCAATCAAGCCATCATTGTCGTGGGAGACATTGACCCTGACTATGCTGTAGCGAAGATAAAACAACTGTTCGGAAAAATCAAGAACCCCAAGAACAGCGCCCCAGTTGTGCCTGTGCTGGTGCCCGATAACGAAGAAATCATTGCCACTGTGCAGAGCGACAAGGAGCAGACCACCAACAGTGTGCGCATTCTTTTCAAGCACAATGACCTGCCGTCGCAACTCATGCCCACTACCGAGTTTTTGCGGCACAGTTACCTCAAGTCGGTCATCACCTCGATGCTCAACACCCGCTTTGCCGACCTGGCGCAGGAACCCGACGCACCCTTTGTGCGTGTAGTGAGTGCCGACCGCGATTACATGATATCGAAAACCCGTCAGGCTTTCCAGCTCATTGGCATGGCCAAGGAGGGCAAGTCGCAACTCACCATGCAGCACATGGCGCGCGAAGTGAACCGTGCGGTGCAACATGGCTTCACCGACGGCGAGTATCGCCGTGCCCGCTTGCAGTATGAGGCCTCGCTCGCCAAACTGCTTCAGGAACGCGACAAGTATGCCAACACCCGCTATGCCCGCGACTTTGTGCGCGCCTTTATCGATGGCGAACCCATCCCGTCGATTGAAGAGAACGACCGCCTCATGAAGCAAATCATTGACGGTGTAGCACTTGACGATGTGAATGCCCATTTCCGTTCGCTCATCAGTAGCACCGACCGCAACGTGGCCCTTGTTGCCTTTGTGACCGAGAAAGAGGGCGCATTGCTCACCAAGTCGCAACTTATCGATGCTTTCCATGCAGGCCGTGCCGAGCCGGTGACAGCCTATGTCGACACGCTGAACACGAACCACCTGCTGCTCACCGAACCGGTGGCGGGTTCCATCGTGAGCGAAGAAACCGTGCCCGAAATGGAAGCCAAGCTGCTCACTTTGTCGAATGGTATGAAAGTGACTCTCAAGAAAACCCTGCTCAATGCCAACGAGGTGATTATTGCCGGAGCTGGCCCGGGCGGACTGTCGCAGAACTACACCGCTGTCGATGCACCGTCGTTCAAGGTGATCAATGCCGTGATGGGCGTGACAGGTTATGGCGCATTTACCGCTTCGGAACTCAAGAAAGCACTTGCGGGCAAGAATGTGACGGCTCGCACCTTTGTGAGCAAGACCGAAGAAGGTTTCCAGGCAACATCTGCTCCTGCCGACCTTGAAACAGCTTTCCAGCTGCTCTATCTCAAACTCACATCGCCCCTCAAGGACGAGAAGGCGTTCAACAGTTTCATCGAGGCAACAAAGGCACGGCTGGAGAACCAGCAGGTCGATCCCAAATTTGAGTTTGCCGATTCGCTTTTCACCTATGTTTTCAACCGCCATCCCATGGCAGCCGAGAAACTGCAGAAGCATGAGATCGGTCGTGTCAACTACGACAGGATTATGGATGTTTACCGCGACCGTTTCAGCGACATGACCGATGTGCATGTGTATGTGGTGGGCAATTTCAACGAAGACACCGTGCGCACGCTGCTCGAGAAATATGTGGCAAGTCTGCCCGCTGCCGGCAGGGTGGAGACACCGCGTGACATGGGCTACCGACTGTTCACGGGTCAGCCTCGCAACGAGTGGAGCCGCAAAATGGAGAATCCGCAGGACAAGATCTATTTCTTCTGGACTTGCGAGATGGACTTTGACCTGCGCATATCGCTCATTGCAAAAATCACGGGTCAGATATTTAACAACATCTTCCGCGAAGAAATTCGTGAAAAGCGTGGCTGGACCTATCATGTCGACACCCATTGCAGCGTAGTGCCCGACCACAATGGCACTGACCGCCCCGTGGTCTATTTCCCGCTCAATGTCACCCTAAAGGAGGGCACTGCCCGTGAATGCCGTGACCTCATCAATGGCGTGATGAACGATGTGGCACAACATGGACTACCCGAAGACCGCCTCGCCACTGTCAAGCAGTATCTCAAGAAGGTGCATGCCGAGGATGTGGCCGACAACAGTTACTGGATGGTGATGCTCAAGAATCTCGACAAGTTCGGCATCAATTTCGACCGCAACTATCTCGAAACCCTCGATGCCATTACTGTGGCCGACATTCAGCACTTTGTGCAGCAGTTGCTTGCCGGCAGCCGCCTCGAATTGCAGATGACTCCCGAGAAATAACCGTTTGCAAGATTCTAACGCATCATGTTGCCCCAGGCAGATTTCACCGCCTGGGGCTTTCGTGTTTTATTTCATTTTATTTTCGGCTTGGCGCTCCATTTTAAAGCGGTGAAAGTTTTGTGGATTGGAATCAAATGCTTAAATTTGCAATTCTTCAAGCCAACCCTTGACGAAACAAAACAATAATTAGCATAAATCTTAAAAACAACTATGGAGCAAATTTCAAATCGCATTCAGGCATTATCGCCTTCGGCAACACTTGCCATGTCGCAGAAAAGCGCAGAACTCAAAGCACAGGGAGTTGATGTAATCAACATGTCGGTGGGAGAACCCGACTTCTTCACCCCTGCCCACATCAAGGAGGCCGCCAAGAAGGCTGTCGACGACAACTTCTCGTTCTATTCGCCCGTGCCGGGCTACCTGTCGCTCAGACAGGCCATCAGCGACAAGCTGAAAAACGAGAACAACCTTGATTTCAAGCCCGAGCAGATTGTGGTGGGCAATGGTGCCAAGCATGAGCTGTGCAATGTGATTATGAGCGTGATTAATCCTGGCGACGAGGTGATTATCCCCACTCCCGCATGGGTAAGCTATGTGCAGATGGTGATACTTGCTGGCGGCAAGAATGTGCTGGTCCCCACCACCATGGAGCAGAATTTCAAGGTCACTCCCGAGCAACTCGAGGCAGCCATCACACCCGCCTCAAGACTCGTGATCCTGTGCTCGCCGTCCAACCCCACGGGCAGCGTCTATAGCAAGGCCGAACTCCAGGCACTGGCTCAGGTGCTTGCCAAGCACGAGCAGGTGATGGTGATTGCTGATGAAATCTACGAGCATATCAACTATATAGGCGGACATGAGTCAATCGCTCAGTTCCCCGAACTCAAGGACCGCGTGATCATCATCAACGGTGTTTCGAAGGCCTATGCCATGACCGGTTACCGCATTGGCTATGTGGCTGCTCCTATAGCACTCGCCAAGGCCATCAACAAACTGCAAGGCCAGTACACCAGCGGTGCCTCGTCGATTGCCCAGAAGGCTGCCGAGGCTGCCTATCGCGGCTCGCAGGACTGCGTGGAGGAGATGCGCGTGGCATTTGCCCGCCGTCGCGACCTCATCGTGAAACTGCTGCGCGAGATTCCCGGGCTGGATGTGAATGAGCCCGACGGCGCCTTCTATGTGTTCCCCGGCGTGAAAGCCCTCTTCGGCAAGCGCTGCGGCGATGTGGAGATTAAGGATGCCATGGATGTGGCCATGTATTTGCTCAACGAGGGCCATGTGGCTACAGTGGCTGGCGATGCCTTCTGCTGCCCGGGCCACATTCGCTTGAGCTATGCCACCAGCGATGAGAACATCGTGGAGGCATGCCGTCGCATCAAGTGCGCGCTCGAAAAACTGCAGTAGTGCCATGATATTCTGGTTTTCAGGCACAGGCAACAGCCACTATGTGGCGCAACAGCTCGCCGAGCAGTTGAACGACAGGCTCATCGCGGTGAGCGATGCCTTGCTGAGCCAGAATTATGACTACGCATTACAACAGGGCGAATCCATCGGGTTTGTGTTCCCTACCTATTCTTGGGGGCCTGCACCCGTGGTGCTCGATTTTATCAAGATTATGAAGGTTGCCGGTGTCACATCGGCAACCTATTGTTATTTGGTGACCACCTGTGGCGACGATGTGGGGCTCTCGGTGCCCATCTTCGCCAAGGCGCTGCGCAAGCAAGGCCTGACGCTGCAGGGAGCCTTCTCGGTGCAGATGCCCAACAACTACATTTGCATGAAAGGCTTTGATGTCGACCCCGACCAGGTGCGACAGCAGAAACTCCATGCAGCCCCCGAGCGCATTGCTCATGTGGCGATGCGCATAGCCGAGCACCGCTGCACCACCGATGTGGTGACGGGCCGCTGGCGGTGGGTGAAGTCGCGCATCATCAGGCCATGGTTCAAGCGCTATGCCATGAGCGACAAGCCGTTTCATGCCGACTCTGCGGCGTGCACTGGCTGTGGCAAGTGCGTGGAGACCTGCCCCATGCACAACATCGAATTGCATGACGGACGACCTGAGTGGCATGGCCGTTGTGCCATGTGCTTGGCCTGTGTGCATCACTGCCCGGTGAGAGCCATCCAGTATGGCAAGCAGACGCAAGACAAGGGCCGCTACTACTTCAAGAAAACCGATTAAACGTGTTGAGATATGAGAAAATTCTTTTTATGTGTAGCTTCAGTGGCAGGTGCTGCTCTTGCCTGCCCCGTGACTGCGCAGACACTCTCGTCGCCTGGCGACTCGCTCATTGATGAGGGCTATGCCCAGTCGGCGGTGTTGACGGGAAGCGTGGAGAAAATCACCGAAGACCAGATGAACAAAAAGCAGGTGACCAATCCGCTCGATGCCATCAATGGCCGCGTGGCGGGCTTGACGGTGCAGAAGAGTAACAATGGGGTGGCCGCCATGAATGCCGTGCGTGTGCGCGGTACGACCTCGCTCACGGGCGGTAACGACCCGCTCATCATCGTCGACGGTGTGTTTGGCGACCTTTCTACCTTGTCGAGCATCTATCCTGCCGATATCGAGAGTTTCACCATCTTGAAAGATGCTACCGAAACGGCGCAGTATGGCAGCCGTGGCGCATCGGGTGTGATTGAGGTGTTGACTAAGAAGGGCTCAAAAGGTGCTGCCAGCGTCAGTTACAATGCGAGTTTCAGCATCAATAATGTGTATAAGAATCTTAACATGCTCAAGGCCGACGACTACCGCACTGTGCTCAAGAATGAGGGACTCATGCTCATTGACAAGGGCCATGACACCGACTGGCAGAAACAGATACAGCAGACGGCTTTCTTGCAAGACCACCATGTGGCGTTCATGGGCGGCGGCGATGCTTCGGGCTACCGCGTGTCGCTGGGTTACATGGAGCACAAGGGCGTGATTCTGCACGAAAAGATGCGAAACTTCACCAGCAACATGAGCATGTATCAGCACATGTTCAACAATTTCCTGAAAATTGACCTGGGCATGTTCGGCAACATCCAGAAGAATGTGACCTCGGTCTACGATGTGCAGAAGACCTTCTACAGCGCTGCCTGCTGGAATCCCACTTTTGCCCCATCCAAGAATGAAGATGGCGGCTATGACGGTTTCACCTATGCCAACCAGATCAATCATCCGCTGGCCTTGATGGACAGCCGCACACAAGACAAGACGGTGCACATCAGCACCCATGGCAAACTCACCTTTAATCTGTCGAAATCATGGCATTTGAGCCTTTTTGGGGCATACAGTCACAACGAGGTCGAGACTTCGCAGTTCCTGCCTACCTCGATCTGGGCGCATGGTCAGGCCTATAAGGGCACGAAAAAGACCGAGTCGCTGCTGGGTAATGTGGCGCTCGTCTTCGACCGTCACTTCAACGAGCATCACCTGAATGTGCTCGCCTTGGGTGAGGCGCAGCGCGATATCTACACGGGGTTCTTTACTACCACGACCAATTTCAGCACCAACGACATGGGCTTCAACAGCATTCAAGCGGGCGCACTCACCCTGTGGGAGGGAACTGGCAGTTACCGTGAAGACCCGAGCCTGGTAGCGTTTATGGGCCGTATAAGCTATGACTACCTGGGTCGCTACTCCATCACTGCCACGGGGCGTGCCGATGGTTCCTCGAAGTTTGGCTCAGGGCACAAGTGGGGATTCTTCCCCTCGGTGTCGGCCGCATGGACACTCTCAGAAGAACCCTGGCTGCGGCAAGTGTCGTGGCTCGATAACCTGAAGTGGCGTGTGGGTTATGGCTTGGCGGGTAATCTTGGCGGCATCGACTCCTATATGTCGCACAACTGGCTGCAACCCATGGGCATTGTGCCTGTAGGCAATGCGGCGGCTGTGGCCCTGGGCACGTTGCGCAATGCCAACCCCGACCTCAAGTGGGAAGTGAAGCACACCTTCAACACAGGCCTCGATGCCAGTTTCTGGAGCAACAGGCTCATAGCCTCGGTCGATTTCTATACCTCCAAGACCACCGATATGCTCTATCTTTACAATGTGAGCGTGCCACCCTTTGCCTACAACAAGTTGCTCGACAATCTGGGTTCGATGCGCAACAGTGGCGTTGAGATTGCTTTGGGCATCACACCGTTTGCCACTGCCGACATGGAACTTAACATCAATGCCAATGTGGCTTATCAAAAGAACAAGTTGCTCTCGTTGAGCGGCTATTATAATGATTATTACCTTGAGGCGCCTGCTTATGTCGACATAGCAAGTCTGAATGGAGCAGGTTTCCATGGAGGCTACAACCACATCGTTTATCAAATTGTGGGTCAGCCGCTGGGCGTCTTCTATTTGCCTCATTGCAATGGGCTTGTGAAGAGTGCTGAAGACGCTAATGCCTATATTTATTCGATTGAGGACCTTGATGGTGACGGGGTGATTGATATAGCCAACGGCAAGGACCGGCAGGTGTGTGGTCAGGCCGTTCCCAAGGTGCTGCTTGGCTCCAACTTCAGTTTCCGTTATAAGCAGTGGGATGTGTCGCTACAGTTGAATGGGGCCTTTGGTCACAAGATTTATAACGGCACTTCGCTTACCTATATGAATATGAACAGCCTGCCTGGCTATAATGTGCTGGCAAAGGCTCCTGAACGCAACATCCACGACCAGATTGCTACCGACTACTGGCTGGAGCGTGGCGACTACCTGAACTTCGACTACTTGACGCTGGGCTGGAATGTGCCTTTGAGCAGCAGTGTTACCAAGTATGTGAAGCGGTTGCGCTTGTCGTTAACTGTAAACAACCTCGCAACCATCACTTCCTACTCGGGACTCACGCCCATGATCAACAGTTCGGCCATTAATTCCACCATAGGCGTTGACGACAAGAATGTGTATCCTGTTTCGCGCACCTACACCCTGAGTGTGAGCATTAACTTCTGATAAATAACCGTTATGAAGACAAAGAATATAATGATATTATGCAGGTTGCTGTGTTGCTGCTGTGTACTGGGGCTTGCTGCTGCCTGCACCGACTTTCTCGATGAGAAACCCAGCGACCGTGTCGACGGTGACATCAACAACATCAACGACCTCTATCTCAATGCCGTAGCGGCGCGGTATGCCGATGTGGGTGGCCATGCCAACAGTCAGGGATTGCAGGGAACAGGACGAGGTGTTTATGACCTCAACACCTTCACCACCGACGAGGCAATCGTTCCCACACGCGGTTCGGACTGGTATGACGGTCGTTTGTGGCAAGACCTCTATCAGCATAAGTTTGCGGGCCTTGACCCCATAGGCGACACATGGAACTACCTAATGAAAGCCATTATGGGCT
Source organism: Muribaculaceae bacterium (assembly GCA_016287065.1). Lineage (GTDB taxonomy): Bacteria > Bacteroidota > Bacteroidia > Bacteroidales > Muribaculaceae > Sodaliphilus. The sequence continues at coordinate 16,140 of JAEEVB010000003.1, read as the reverse complement.
GTAATGGCTCGCTGGAGCAAATCGACAGGTTTGGAAAGACACATCCCGATGCCCGGCTTGAAGCCTATCGTGCCGAGGTGCGTGGCCTCAGGGCAATGTTCTACTTCTATGCCATCGACCTCTATGGCAGAGTTCCGCTGTTCACCTCTTCGGCGCCTTCGGTGGCCGATTTGAAACTGCGAAACCGCAGCGAGGCTATCAAGTATGTGGTCGACGAATTGCAGCAGGCGATACCGGACCTTTCAGAGGCGCACTCAAATGTGAGGGGTGAATATTATGGTCGTTTCACCAGTCCCGTGGCCTGTTTTCTGCTGGCTAAGATATTCCTGAACAGCGAGGTGTATTGCGACGACGACTGGACCGACGGGACTCGTCCCGATGGCAAAAACATCAAATGGACTGTAGGCGGCAATGTGATGAATTCATGGGAGGCCTGCCAGTACTATTGTGGCAGGATAACTGCAGCTGGTTATGAGCTTGAAGTTGTATTTGAGAACAATTTCCTGGTGCATAACGAGGCATCGATTGAGAACATCTTCACGATTCCTATGGACAAGTATCTTTTCCAGAACCAGTACTGCTATCTGTTCCGTTCGCGGCACTACAACCATGCTGCTGCCATGGGGCTGAACGGCGAGAATGGCCCTTGCGCCACGCTCGATGCGTTGCGCATCTTCGGTTTGAAAGAAGGTGATATTGAGGGCACGGGGCCAGATGTGGACCCAAGATTTGTAAAAACCTATTATTCGGGTCAGGTCTTTGACCTCAATAACAAGCAGGTGCTGCTCGACGACGGCACGCCCCTCGTGTATGAACCGTGGGCCGTGGCGTGTGATGTGTCGAGCACCCCCTATGAGAAGACTGCCGGGGCACGCATGAAAAAATATGAGGTAGACCCGAATGGCACCAAGGACGGCAACCAGAGCGACAACGACATTGTGCTGTTCCGTTATGCCGATGTGCTGCTCATGCAGTGTGAGGCGATGCTGCGCAATGGGCAGGCGGGGGCTGAAGCCGACTTTTTACTGAATTCAGTGCGAAGCAGAGTGGGGGCACCTGACCGCACGGCAACTCTCGAGAATGTGCTCAATGAGCGACTGCTTGAACTTGCCTGGGAGGGATGGCGCCGCAACGACATGATCCGTTTCAATGTCTATGGCGAAGAATATTGGGAGCACCCACGCAGTTCTGCCGATATAAAAGGCTACACAACGGTTTTCCCCATTCCGGGCGAGATTCTCTCGCTATCGGGCAGTGAGCAGAATCCCGGATATTGATTAACAACGACGATAAAAAGCAGGTATTTGTCGGTAAAAAAGCCCTGTTTGTCTTGTTAATGGGTTAATGGATTAAACGAAACGCGGTTTAGCGAGTCATAGTATCACAAAACCATTGGCGACAAATAACATCAAGCTGAAAACAATAAATAATTACCACTATGAAGATACATTTTACTTTTAGAACAATTGCGGCAGCTATGCTGCTGGGTGGCATGATAGCCACCACGCCGGCACTTGCCCAGCACCGCCAGCCACGCGGCGGCAGTCAAAGTCAGAGTCACTCTTCGGCTCCTCGTGAGCGTGTGGAGCGCCCATCTTCTTCGATGCGTCACGACGCAGCTCCGTCGGTTTCTTCGGGTCGCGAACGCTCTACAGTGAACCGTGGCCAGAGCAATGGCGGTTCCTATAATCGCCCCTCTTCGTCGTCATCGGGCCGGAATCCTGGCCGTGATTCAGGTGGCAGTCACCATGGCGGTGGCAACTATTCGGGTGGTGGTCACTCGGGCAGCGGCTACTCGGGTGGCAGCACTTCATCGCGTCCCAGCACTTTACGCAATCGCTCTGTAGCTCCCGACATCAGAACGGAGAGGCCCTCGTTCAACAATGGGTCGGTTTCACGTGGCGAGTCTCGTTCCATAAACGACCGTAATCGCGGTGGTAGCGGCATCGACAACCGCGGTGGCAATGACCGTGACAATAATCGCGGTGGCACTGGCAACTATGGCAATCGCCCGGGTCGTGGCGGTAATAACGACGGCAACTATGGTAATCGCCCGGGTCGTGGAGGAAACGACCGAGACGGCAATCGAGGCGGCAGCGGCAATTATGGCAATCGTCCGGGTCGCGGTGGCAATAGCAACCACGATGGTCATGGCAATCACTTCAACCGTCCTGACAACCGCGGAGGCAATCATGGTGGCAAGGATCGTCCCGGTGGCTTCAATGCTCGTCCCGACAATCGTCCGCATCACGAACGCCCCGGAGGTGGTGACCCCAACCGATTCAGCCGTTACCACCAGTATCGCTATCATGATGGATTCCGTCCGCACGGACCGCACCACGATCGCTTCTACGACCACTATCGCTATGGCTGGAACCGTCCCATCATGCCTCCTGTGAGACCTTATCGTCACACCATCTGGTACTATCGTCCCACGATCCCCTACGGCTTCCGTCCTTACCGCAATGCACCCATCGTTGATGGCATCCTGGGCCTGTTCTTTGGCACTCTCTATGATGCTTCGCTCGACTACCTCTACTATAACGGGTTCAACATCGATGGTTACTACGACAATATCGTTTATCTGCGTGATGTGCCCCTGTTCGACTACGAGTGGCCTGATGTGATGCTGCGCTACGACGACTACAACCAGCTCAACTATGCACAGTTTGCCATCGTCACGGGTTACAACGACCGTGCTCGCTACAATCGCCTGTATCGACGCCTGTGCACTAGCTACGGCAATCCTGTAAGCTATGTGCGAGGTGCTTATCCTCAGGTCACCTGGGTGGGTGGTGATGGTCGCGGCTACATCACACTGAGCCTGAATCACGATGCCGGTCGCTACTACACAGCCCTCTCATTCGGCTATTGATTTAAACTCTATATTTCATCCATATATATCGCACATAGTAGTTTCGTGTAGATTAGGCTGCTGGCGGAAAAAGGGCATCTGCTCATCCCGCCAGCAGTTTGTTTTTGTTGTGGTGCTTCAATCGTGATGAGAATGACTTAGATTGTGCAACTGTTTTTTGCATCTTGAAATGCAAAAAATGGCGAATTTTTATAGTTGGAAATATAAAAAATCAATAAATTTTGTAGTTTAAACTATAAAAATAGCTCAATTTCTTGCAGTTTCAACTGTAAAAAACTATATTTGCACTGTAATTATTCAAATTGTTTCACTTATGGATGCGATAGAAATGCAATCTCTCATCAACAATTACCATCGCAAGATAGGTAGTATTAACTTGCGATTTAAGAGGTATCTATACAATCAAATCAATTGGGATGCCCGCATCATTGGCATCAAAGGTGCTCGTGGTGTAGGGAAAACAACCATGCTCCTCCAGCATATTTTGGAAAATTATGAGGATATTGATAAGACACTCTATGCTTCACTCGATGATTTCTGGTTTGCCACTCATTCGTTGTTGGACCTTGTTGAATGGGCCGACCAGCATGGAATTACCCGCCTATACCTTGATGAAGTGCACCGCTATGAGCAATGGTCTGAGACATTAAAAAATATTTATGATAATTATCCCGACTTGAGCGTGGTTTACACAAGCAGTTCGCTGCTTTTGATGGATTACGGAAAAGTTGATTTATCTCGTCGTCAGACCACTTACATGCTCTATGGCATGTCGTTTCGTGAGTATTTGGCTTTTGAAGATATTGTACATGTAGAGCCCATCCCCTTTGATGACTTGCTGCAGCACCATGTGCAACATGCAATGCGAATTGTGCAAAAAACCAAATTGGCATCACATTTTGAGGACTACCTTTCTCATGGTTATTATCCTTTCTATCGTGAGTCGGGCGTTGACTACCCAGCTCGTTTGCGAGAGACTGTATCAGTGGTGATAGAGAATGATCTGCCTGCAGTTGAGAATATGACATTTGAGACAATTCAAAAGGTGAAAAAACTGGTGATGATTATTAGCGAGCGTGTTCCATTCGAACCCAAAATGTCAGAACTATGGCGCCAATTGGCCACCAATAATGAACTTGGGCTTCGCATGCTGTATTCGCTCGATAAGGCTCAAATACTATCTTTACTCACCTCCAAGGCAAAAAACTATAAATTCTTATATAAGCCTGATAAGATTTACTTGGGTAACACTAACCTGATGCATGTGCTTTGCCCTCAAGTGAATAAAGGCAACGAGCGTGAAACCTTTTTCATGACTCAGATGATGGCTGAACATGATGTGAAGAGCCCTCTTAAAGGTGATTTTATGATAGATGACCGTTTCTTGTTTGAGGTTGGTGGTAGAAAGAAGACTTTTGAACAGATTGCCGACATTCCCAATAGTTTCCTTGCTGTAGATGATACTGAGATTGGTCAAGGAAACCGCATTCCCTTGTGGCTGTTTGGTTTCACCTACTGATTTTCACGAGAGGTTTTGTGGGAGTGAGAAAAAGGTGTAAATTTGCGGTAGAATAAGCATAAAAACTGAATGATATGGTTAAAGTAAACGATATAGTACGCTTCCTGAACGATGTGGGAGGGGGCCGCGTGACCCGCATCGACGGCAAAATGGTGTATGTGGAAGACGAGGACGGCTTTGAGCGTCCCGCCCAAGCGCGTGATGTGGTGGTAGTTGACCACGAGAAGAGTCGTGCCATGACCTACGAGAAACCTCTCGACATCAAGACGCGTCTGGTGGAGCCCGATAAACCCACCAAACCTGCCCTGCCCACACCACAGGAACCCGTATTCGAGACCGAGGAGGGCGAGGTGCTGAATGTGGTGCTCGCTTATGAGGCCAAGGAAATCAAGCACCTGAATACCACAACATTCTACTCCAATCTAGTGAATGACAGTAATTACTATCTGTATTTCACCTATATGACCCGTGGCGACGAGTCGCTGGAGTGGACCACCCGCTATCATGGTCTCGTAGAGCCTAACATTCAACTGCAACTCGACGAGTTTGGGCATGACGACCTCAACAGCATGACCCATGTGGCTGTGCAATATGTGGCTTTCAAGCAAGGCAAGGGTTTCAGGCTCAAGAACCCCGCGCTGGTAGAGCAGCGCCTCGATGTGACCAAGTTCTACAAGCTGCATTGCTTCCATGCCAGTGACTATTTCGACGATCCCGTCATTGAACTCAAGATTGTGACCGACGATCGCCCGGCACGTATGATGCACATCGACAGCAGCGAACTCGAGGCAGCCATGCGCGAGAAAAAGCGACAGGAGCGGCAAGACAAGAAACCAACTCACTCGAAGCCCTCTAAAAAGCCCGACGAACTCATTGTGCAAGACCTGCACATCGCTGAATTGATCGACAACCTGAGCGGACTCTCGCACACCGATATGCTCAACTGCCAGCTCGACAAGTTCCGTGAAGTGATGGAGGCCAACAAGAACAAGTTGGGACAGAAGATCGTGTTCATCCATGGCAAGGGCGAGGGCGTGCTGCGCCGTGCACTGCTCGACGAGTTACGTCGCCGCTACCCGCGCTGCGCCGTTCAGGATGCTAGTTTCCGCGAATATGGCTTCGGTGCCACCCAGGTCACCATTCACAAATAATAAGTTGGCTGTTATCAGGAAATTCGGGAGATTTTCACAGAAAATGCTTAGTCGAGGTCGATGAAGCGGCCGAGGTCGAAACCGCCGCAGATGCCATACATCACATAGCCGAGTTGATTCGTGCAGATGTGGGTCTTGCCCAGTTGTACTCCTTGGGCGGCGTTGTAGTGTGTGTGCCCGAAAATCCATGCGTCGATATCGCTCTGTTCTATATAATCCTCAAGCGGAACGATGAAGGTGTCGGTCAAGTTGTTGGTGGCAAATGCGGGATCTTCGTAATTCACCGGACTGTGATGCGTTACCACCACTTTACGCTTGGCGTTAGACTGCTTCAATGCATTGTCGAGCCAGTTGAAGCATAGTTCATGCAGCTGGGTATAGTCGGCTCCACGCAAAGGATGTCCATCGAGCACGCTGCGGCGACAGTCGGTCATGCATCGCTCAATCCAGGCCTCGTTTTCGGGCTTTACCTTGCTCCACAGGGTGGTGATGAAAAACTCGATGTCGTCGAGCACGATGCTGCGGTTATTCAGGTATCGCACATTGGGACGCAGCAGCTTCTCAAAGTCGCTGAGCGTGTCGCGCATTTCCACTCCGTCGTAGTACTCATGATTGCCTGGCACCAGCAAGGTCTCGCGATAATGCTCAGCGCACCAGTCAAAGAAAGGGTGGTTCTCGAGTTCCTCGTCGCCAAAGATGGTGACATCGCCGGCAAGCACCAGCACATCGCCGGTCACTTCCAGCGGTGTTTCGTTGAGCCATTGCGTATTCTGGTCAAATTCCAGATGCAGGTCAGATGCATATTGAATTTTCATGACTTTTTCTTTTTAAAGAGATATAATCGTTCGGGTGATGTTTCATCGCCCATGTGCATGTCGAGCTGGTTACTCCACAGGTATTTCTTGGTTTCCCGAGCCACAATGCCGCTCAGCAGCAGGAGTGCCACGATGTTGGGCAGTGCCATGAGCGCATTGGTGCAGTCAGATATGCTCCACACGATGTCGAGATTCACAACACAACCTGCAAATGCAACGCCAATGTAGACAACGCGGTAGGCATAGGTCCAACGTTGCCCTCCCAGATATTCCACGGCTTTTTCGCCATAATAGCACCAGCCCAGAATGGTGGTGAAAGCAAAGGTAAGCAAGCCGAAGGAGAGCAGGGGTGTGCCCACATAGGGGATTTTGCTGAACGCCATCTTGGTGAGAACTGCACCATCGGTTGCTGAAATGTCGGGGAAGGCGAGAATGCTGCTCACCACCACCAGACCAGTAAGGGCGCAAATCACCACTGTGTCCCAAAAGGTGCCGGTGGCCGAAACCAGTGCCTGACGCACCGGGTTGCGCGTTTGAGCCGCTGCTGCCACAATGGGAGCCGAACCCAGACCCGATTCGTTGCTGAACAGGCCTCGCGAGATGCCGTATCGGGCAGCCATGATTACCGTGGTGCCCACAAAGCCTCCGCCTGCCGCCTGCGGTGTGAAGGCCGACTCACCAATGAGTTTAATGGCGGGCCAGAGATACTGGCCATTCATGAACAAGATGTAGATGCAGCCCAGCACATAAAAAGCTGCCATGAACGGCACCATGAGGCTGCACACGCGGGCTATGCTCTTCACGCCGCCCAGCACTACGGCCGCCACAAGCGCACAGACCACGGCGCCCACAATGTAGGGCGAGATGCCGTAGGATTCATGGGCTATCGTGGCTATGGCATTGCTTTGAACTGAGCTACCAATGCCGAAGGCAGCAATGGCGGTGAAGATGGCAAACAGCACGGCGAGCCACTTCAGCCCCAGTCCGCGCTCCAGCGCATACATAGGACCGCCCAGCATCTTGCCGTCGGGCGTCTTCACGCGATACTTGATGGCGAGCAGACCCTCGGAATACTTTGTGGCGATGCCAAACACACCCGTGAGCCAGCACCACAGCACGGCACCAGGGCCACCCAGGGCCACAGCCGTGGCCACGCCAATGATGTTGCCGGTGCCAATGGTAGCGGCAAGGGCCGTGGCAAGAGCGCCAAACTGCGACACATCGCCACTGGCACCGTCGTCTTTCTTCACCGAGAGTTTAATGGCCTTGAGCAGTTTGCGTTGCGGCACTCTGAGCCTGAAGGTGAGGAACAGGTGCGTGCCCAATAGCAGTATAACCATGGGCCATCCCCAAAGCAACGCGCTGAAGTCTTTAAAAAAAGTATTTATATAATCCATCTGGTTTCGTTTTTCAGGTGGTTTTTCACCAGTTATTAAAAAGCAAAGATAATAATTTTTCTTCACTTTTCACTTAACGATGTGAAAAAGCGAAAAATATTTTGTAGTTTTGCACCCGATTTATTAGCACGATGGTCATTGAACGGCTTTGTGCATTCAATTTTAAAAACATTTTTTCCTATGAACAGGCATTTCATATTCATTCTCACTATCTTCCTGCTGTTGGGGCTGGGAGCATGTAACAAATCAAACGACAACTACCCCTACAATACCCACTATTTGCCCGTGATGGTTCAGGGCTCTGAGAAATGGAGCATACTTGACATCGAGAGCGGTGAACTGCTGGCGAAGGACGTGTTTACCAACGCACCGTCGGCCATTGTAAGCGATATGTTCTTTGTGCTTAACGATGAGGGAACCTACGACTACTACAACGTGAGTGACCTGAAGAATCCCGTTAACAAGAAGCACTATGGCAGTGTGACCGAATTTTCGGCCGATGGCTATGCTGCAGCTAGCGTGAAGGGAGAGAACTTGTGCATCATCAACAAGCAATGTGAACCTGTGGCTCAACTGGGCGACAGCATCATCGAGTGCTCCATCTTCAGCCGTGGTCTTGCCATTGTGCACACTACCAGCAACAAGTATGGCTACATCAACACTAGTGGCGAAATGGTGATTCCGGCACGCTACGACAAGGCCGAGCCATTCATGTTCGATGACTATGCAGTAGTGATGTCGCAGCAGCAAGACTCCATTATCGATATCTCTTTCATCGACAAGAAAGGCAACGAGCAGTTCCAGACCAATTCTACTATGTATCGTCCCGTGGTCAACTACTTCAAGAGTGGTGTTATACCTGCTGCTAAACGCGACACCGTAGTGTGCCTCAATGCCGAGGGCAAAGAGGTGGAGAATCCCTTCAAGACACCTGAGGCCATCAAGAAGGCATCTTATGACAATGCCATGATGGAGGGTTCGGGCAATTTCATCGTGTTCCGTGGCGAGAAGATGGGTGTGGTCAATGCGAGTGCCGACAGTATTGTTCCTGTCAAGTACCAGAACGTTATAGACCTGAATGCCGACCGATACATGGTGAGCGAAGACGGCGTGACGCACTATCTTATCGACAAGAAAGGCAACAAAGTGGGCAATGTGAAGATTATTCATGCTAATGGCACGCCCAATGGCGTGGCTGCACGTGGGTACATCGACCCGACTATCACAGCTTCTAACATGCTCACCCTCTTTGATGAAAATCAAGTGACGGGCGTGCCTGTAGGTGCCAAGGTGGGCGACTTCTATCAGGCTCTTGACGGTACGCATCCCGAGCAGTATGAGGGCAAGACCAATCTTGTGAACTTCCTTGCACCACTCAAACTCACCTATGAGTTTGCTGGTCCCATTGTCAGCGGTGGTGAGTTCAACTTCGCTACACCCGTGAAATATGTGAGCATCGAGTTCGATGCCAATTCCTATGACAACGCCACTGAGGCTCAGCTCGATGCCTTCCTTACACAGAACATGGGGCGCACTGGCTTTGTGAGCCGTGGCGACAACGTGTTTGTGAGCGACCGTGGCACTGCCATCACCAAGGGCTACGACAAGGGTATATTCATGTTGCGCTATTTCATGAGTGCTGCCGATGCGGCTCCCATCGCCAAAGTCCCCCGCAAGTAATTAACTGCACATAACGCTATCACAGAGCGGTTCTTTCTTTCAGTAAGTGCCGCTCTCGTTTTTTTTCTTGTAGGGTTGATGAAGAATGTGTATATTTGCGGTAGAATATCGTTTAATATTATAACTTGTGCTTATGAAAAGAATTACTTTTGTTATGTTTGCTGCATTGGCTGTAATGAGCATGCGGGCACAGTCGCTCGTGGCATCGTTTGCAGCCGACGAGGCATCAGTTCCCTATTATGAGATGGGCTGGGACAGTCCCAGTGAATTTGATAACTGGACCTATCAGTCTACCAGCAGTTCGACCTGGAAGCTGGGTAATCCCTCTCAGCCGTTCTCCAGTATCGACCTGACGAGCATGTCGTCGATGATACTTGATTACGCCAGCGGTCAGAACGAAGTGGCCACTTCGCCTGCCATTGAAATCCGTCCGGGTTCTACGCTGGAATTCTACTGCTATGCCAGTGGCATCTATCTGGTATATGGCGCTTGGAAACTCTATGCCATTGAAGGAAACAACAGAACATTGCTCATCGATCAGTTTATGTGGGCGCAGGATCAGGGTTATGACGGCCCTAGCTGGGAGCGTTTCACGGTCGACCTTGCCCCGTATGCTGGCAAGACGGTGCAGTTCTCGTTTGTTTACGAGGGCGACTATGGCGAGGATGAGGCTATTGACGGCTTCAAGATTCTGGAAACTAACGCTGGTGATGAAGCGGTCATTAACATCAGCGAGGGTGAATCGGTACACTTCCGTGACCTCTCGACAGGCAATGTAACTTCGTGGAACTGGACCTTCGAAGGCGGTACTCCTGCCACCAGCACAGAGCAGAACCCTGTGGTCACCTATAACAGGTCGGGCTCTTATGCCGTGACCCTCACTGTGGGTGACGGCGCTACTACCGACACCAAGTCGCGCACAGGCTATGTGAATGTGCATGCCGAGGCACCTGTGGCCCATGTGGGTATGCCCGATGGCGCCTATCTGTCGCCGTGGGTCATGATGTTTGTTCCCACTGATGTGCCTCTCACCTTCAAGGATGCCTCAACAGGTAATCCCACCTCGTGGACATGGACCTTCCAGGGCACCGATGTGGCAACCAGCAATGCACAAAACCCCACTGTCACCTATGTGCAAGAGGGCACCTATGGCCTGAAACTGGAGGTGGCAAACGAGGTGGGTTCAAGTGTCGACGAGTACACCAGCAATGCCATTCAAGCCGGCGGTGAGCAGGAAGTGTGGAACATTGCTCCTGAAGAGAACGCTAACCTGACGATGATGGAGATGGGCTGGTATGGCAACTATGCCGGCACCAACTGGCTGGGAATGGGCGAGTTTGCCGAGCATTTCGACGCTCCTCTGGTTACAGCTCAAGTGAAGCAGGTGAACGTGTACTTTGGTAAAACCACTGCTGCATCGACCGATGCCGACATCGAGATGAAGATTATGACAGCTGGCGACGATGGTATGCCCGACCAGGTGCTTGGCAGCACGAGCGTGAAGGCTGGCGATTTGGCTTACGATCCTACGACTGTAAATGCCACCGAGTTTGTGTTCAATGAACCCGTGTTGATACCTGCCGGCACCGAGTTTTTTGCCGTGATAGGCCCCTTCCCCAACGAGAATGGTGACGACATTGCCATTTTGCTGTGTCGCCGTGGTGCAGGCGAGAAGTGCACTGGCTATCACTTTGTGTACGACGAGGATGCTAACTACAACTACCTCGAGACCGGCAAGTGGTATCAGAATGTTGACGACCCGCTGTCGCTTGCAGTGGCTCCTATGCTCAGTTACGGCCCAAATGGTCCTTCGAGTGTTGAGCAGCCTCAGACCGACAAACAGGTGCTCAGCCACACTTACTACAACCTGGCGGGCATGGCAAGCAGCAAGCCCTTCGATGGCGTCAACATCGTGGTAACCCGTTACACCGACGGCACCCAAACCGCCACTAAAGTGCTCCGATAAAAGTGAATTGGCCTAATGGCCTATTCTGGTTGACTGACCAAGAAATTACAAGTTGCGTGTGAATGCCATAAAGCTATGGCGTTCACACGCCTAAAACGATATGATAATGAAAATATTTCCCTTTTTTAATGCCAAAATCCCTGCAATGGTGGCGGTGTTTACCGTGCTGTTGTGTGGCTGTGGTGGCAGTAACGACGACGAACCAGATGTTCCTGTCACTCCTGATGAAATTGAGTATAAACCTCTTAGTGGACTGAATCCCGATGTACCGCTCTTAAATGGTTACGAAAAGATTGTTGGTTATCAGTTGTGGGGTACCGAGAAGATACCTGATGGCGACCTGACGGGTGAAGGTTTCAGTTATGATTACTGGAAAGAACATAAGGGCGAGGCCAAGTCCTTAGAGGAACTTCTGGCCCTTTGTGAAGTACCACAGGAGCAGCTTGCTGCCATGTCAACCCGCAACCTCGTGCTGACTTGCTATTTGCATCCTTACAACTCGATATATAACGCTTATGATAACCAATATCTGGGTATTATGAGTGCGATGAGTGCCAACTGCTGGCAGGAACTGATGAAACGTGAGACGGGTGCCACGCAACTGCTTGACCTGTACTGCGAACTCACTTATCTCACATCGAAATCGTCAATCGATATAGAGAAAGAAGTGCTGAGTTACCTTGACTACAAGGAACTTACATCATCCAACCCCATGAGTTTAAATCCTCTTACACTCGCGATGATGACTGCGGTTGACCGCAATGCCTACACGCCTGAGCAACTCACTCGCATCGCAGGCGAGATTTTCAAGAAAATCAACAATATTCTCAATGCCGAAGATGGCATATACTCTTACGTAGGTGATATCCGCTATCACTATTTGCTCGGTGCCTTTATTTCCTATCGTTACGACCGGACCCTCTCTCCACTTGAACTGAGCTTGCTTTATGACTTGACGGGGTGGATAGGTCTTCCAGGCTATGACTCCAAGACAGGAAGACACTTTACGGACAAACATGTAGCGAATGCATTGGAAGTGGTGACGAAGAGTCTTGAAAGAATTGAGCAGGGCAGTTTGCTCGCAACTGCCCCATAATAACACCACTTCTCGGTTCCAAAGGCTCTCGTCGCAAGGCGGGTGCCGTTGGTGTTAATTTCTTAATAACTCAGCACCTTGAAGGTGTGGAAAGTGTTAATAACTGACAGTATGTTACTGACAAAATGGCGGTTCGCTGGCAGTCTTTTGTGCTGTTGAGGGGCGTGAAGTGTGATTTTTTGTAAAAATTATCATTTTCGATGCCCCTTAAATCTAAAAAACTGCAACGAAGTTCAAATTGTGGGCGATTTCCTTTATTATTTGAATAATAATTGCTTACTTTGCACCGCAAAAATTAGAACGAACACTATTTTAAAACACATTTAAATTTTACAACTATGTCTGAAATTGAAGAAAGAGTAAAATCGATTATCGTTGACAAGTTAGGCGTTAGTGAAACAGAAGTAACTCCCGAAGCAACTTTTCAACAGGATCTTGGTGCCGATTCACTCGACACTGTAGAGCTCATCATGGAATTTGAGAAGGAATTTGACATTCAAATCCCCGATGAGAAGGCTGAGACTATTCAGACCGTACAGGATGCTGTGAGCTATATTGAAGCAGCTAAGGCAGAATAAATTAATCTAATAGATTCCCTGAATTCATGGAATTAAAGAGAGTAGTGGTAACAGGTCTTGGTGCCATCACTCCCATAGGACTGGACGTTGAAACCACTTGGAAAAACGCCCTGGACGGAGTGAGCGGTGCAGGACCTATTACTCATTTTGATTCATCACTCTTCAAGACACACTTTGCGTGTGAGGTGAAGGATTTTGACCCGGTCAAGTTTGTGGATAACCCGGACGATCGCCGAGAAGTGAAAGACTTCAAGCGCAACGACCTGTATACACAATATGCAATGGCTGCGGCCAAGCAGGCTGTAGAGGATGCAAACCTGCTCGAAGAGGGCATCGACCGCAATGAGGTGGGTGTAGTCTTCGCATCGGGTATTGGTGGCCTCCACACCTTTGAGGATCAGGCTGGCTACTATGCCAAGCATGAGGCCGATGGTCCCAAGTACAGTCCCTTCTTCATCCCCACTATGATTGCCGATATCGCAGCCGGACAAATCTCCATCAAGTATGGCTTCCGTGGTCCTAACTACGGTATCGTCTCGGCTTGTGCCACCTCGACCAACGCCCTTATCGACGCTTTCAACCTGATTCGTCTGGGTAAGGCTGTGGCCATGGTGACCGGTGGCTCTGAGGCTTCCATCTTCCCTGCTGGAGTGGGTGGCTTCAATGCCATGAAGGCAATCTCCACGCGCAACGACGAGCCCGAGAAGGCCTCGCGTCCGTTTAGCGCTTCGCGCGACGGTTTCGTGATGGGCGAGGGCGGTGTCTGTCTCATTTTCGAGGAACTGGAGCACGCACTTGCACGCGGCGCCAAGATTTATGCCGAGGTGATTGGCGGTGGCATGAGTGCCGATGCCTATCACATCACGGCAAGTCACCCCGAGGGCCTTGGTGCCCGCTTGGTGATGCAGCGTGCCATTGACGATGCAGGCATCACTCCTGAAGATGTTGACTATGTGAATGTGCATGGCACGTCCACTCCCGTGGGTGATACATCCGAGGCTCAGGCAATTGCCGATGTATTCGGTAAGCATGCCTATGACATGAATATCAGTTCGACCAAGTCGATGACCGGACACATGCTGGGTGCTACAGGCGCCATGGAAGCACTGTTCTGCGTGAAGGCTTGCCAGGACGATATCGTGCCTCCCACAATCAACCATGAGGATGACGACAAAGACGAGAACATTGATTACAACATGAACTTCACCTTTGGCAAGGCCCAGAAGCGTGTGGTGAACGTTGCTTTGTCTAACACTTTCGGCTTTGGTGGACATAACGCCAGCATTATCGTGAAGAAGTTTAATAGTTAAACTCCTTCTCGCGGTGTTTAATAATCTCATATCCATAATAAAGCTCCTTTTCTCCAAGGATAAGGAGCTTTATGTTTTTATACACCGCATTACCGGCTTCCTGCCACGCAACATTTCCTATTATCAGTTGGCACTGGTGCACCGCTCCATGTCGGTGAAAGACGACGACGGGCACTGGGTGAACAATGAGCGTCTCGAGTATCTGGGTGATGCTGTGCTCGATTGCGTGGTAGCAGCTTATCTTTATAACCGTTATCCTGAAAAACACGAGGGGTTCCTTACCTCGACCCGCGCCAAGATTGTGCAGCGCGAGAGTTTGAATCGCATTGGCGAGTCGTTCCACTTGCGCTCTCATGTGAAGGCTATGGCGCATTCCACTTCACACAATTCCTACATCAGCGGCAACGCTCTCGAGGCACTGGTGGGCGCCATCTATCTCGACCGTGGTTTCAATGCCTGCAAGCGATTCATCGAGGTGAAAATCATTGCCGAGCATCTCGACATCAACGACCTGGTCAAGACTGAGCAGAACTTCAAGTCGCGTCTCATTGAGTGGACGCAGAAGTATCGCGTTACTATCGAGTATGAATTGATGGACACCTTCAGCGATGCCGACGGCAATCCCATCTTCCGCACAGCTGTTATTCTGGGTGGTGTCTATACGGCCGATGCTACCGGCTATAGCAAGAAAGAGTCGCATCAGGGTGCATCCAAGAAAGCCCTTGAGCGTCTGCGCTCCGACAAACTCTTCCGCGAGCGCATCCTCTCCACCGCCACACCCCAATCTATACTTTAAAATGTTCTCGGAGTCCTCGGAGCTCTCGGAGTTCTCGGAGTTCTCAGAGTTCTCAGAGTTCTCAGAGTTCTTTGGAGATCTCAAAATGTCCTGATTTTGTGCTAAATTCCAGAAAAGTCATGGTTTTTGTGGAATCGATTCCATAAAATTCAATACTTTTTTGGATTTTATAAAGATGCATGAGATTGCAATAATCCTTATACAATAATTACCAATGTGTTGTGGTGCTGAGCCCTGTATAATTGCAACGGACAAAATAAATTATGTGAAAATATAGCTTGCACTCCTGGTTACTTGAGGAAGAGGCAGGCGTCGCCGTAGCTAAGGAAACGGAAGTCGTGGGCGAGGGCGTAGTCGTAGAGAGTGCGCCAGTTGTCATTGCCCACAAAGGCGGCCACGAGCAGCAGCAGGGTGGACTGCGGCTGGTGGAAGTTGGTGATCATGCCATCGATAATGCGATATTGGAAGCCTGGGGCAATCATGAGCTGTGTATCGCCCATGAGCGTGCTCAGGTGATGGCGGTCGAGGTAGTCGACGATGTTTTGCAACGCTTGCTGGGCACTGATTTGACACGGAGTGGTGTAGGGCATCCACTGAGTGACGGTGAGGTCGTCGGCATCGGGGTTGGTTTCTAGCATTTGCCCCACATAGTAAAGGCTCTCGAGGGTGCGTACGCTGGTGGTGCCCACGGCCACGATGGGTTGCTTGGTGGCAAGCGCATGCACCAGTTCGGCCAGCAGGCTGCGCTCCACGGCAATGAACTCGTAGTGCATCTCGTGTTCGCCAATGTTCTCGCTCTTCACGGGCTGGAAGGTGCCGGCACCCACATGCAGGGTGAGCTCGCGGCGGGTGATGCCTCGGTTGTCGCACTCGGCGAGCAGCTCATCGGTGAAGTGCAGGCCTGCAGTGGGTGCGGCCACACTGCCGTCGATGTGGCTGTAGACCACTTGGTAGTCG